>NZ_CAUGIN010000020.1:0-49458 GCF_959599685.1 Lachnoclostridium phocaeense | reverse complement strand
ATGCGAGTCACATCTGCCCCTGATTTGGACTATCTATTTCCCGACAGCCCCTTTTCTCTGTAGACTATTTTAGGCCTTTATAGCTCTCGCTACATTTTTATCTTATCTTTCTTTTGCTTTTCTGTCAACATTTTATGTCTATTTTTGTTGCGCTTATGTCGCTTTTATCGTATACTTATTATGTTGTCCGGAACCTCCGGAAGGGAGGAGGTGATCCTATGGAGCACTTTTTAAATATAGTGTGTTCGGTCATGGCTGGTTTGATCATCCATCTCATCAGCAAGTGGCTAGACCGACACGGACCAGACAACTAGCCCAACTACATAAAAACTCCCCGGAACCGACACTTCCGGGGAGTTTTTCCTATGGAACACTTTTTAAATCATAATAGCTTTCGCTATATTCTTATCTTATCTCTCTTTTTCTTTTCTGTCAACACTTTATGTCATTATATTCCTATGCCCGCTCGCTGTAATGATGTGCATCCTCCAGCATCATATCCTTCACCTTCATAAGGCGGATCTGGGAGCTTCTCTCGTTCTCATCCAGCTTCATGGTGATATATTTGATGGTCTCCTGTGCCTGGGGAATAATCACATGCTCCAGCGCATTTACACGGCGCCTTGTCTTCTCGATCTCGGCAGCCATGAGCTGGCAGGCTTTCTCCACCTCTGCAAGTCTGAGCATATCCGGCAGGATATCCGCAAGAGACTTCACCGCTCCGTCCAGATCGCTGGAGGTAAAGGCAAAACCGTAGGAATAGATATCGTTGGCGTCCGCGGTCCTGGTCTTGGTATCAAACACCGGGATGTTTACGCTCATAACATTTTTCTTCCCTACTTCCAGGCTCACCTGCTGCTTCGGCGCCATCAGTGCCGTGTGGAGTGTGGCCTCATCCATGCCTGCTCTGGCGATGACAAAGTTCTTGTTCGCGGCCAGTATCCCCGCTTCCACCTTCTGGCGGAGCGCCATATTCTCTCTTGCCAGATCCAGGAACTGACGCATCAGCTCATCGCGCTTATCTTTGAGGAGCTTGTGGCCTCTCCGGGCTGTGACAAGTTTCTTTTTCGTTTTTGTAAGCTCCATGCGGGTAGGAGTGATCTGTGTCGATGCCATATTGCATTCCTCCTTCTATTTCCACGTGCGCACGGCATCTTTTGCCGCGGCTGGCCTTTGGCCTTGGCCGTGCCCAGCTCGATTCCGCTAACGCTTCATCGCGCTGCCGGGCGCACGCCCTATGCACCTTTGCGGAAATATCCGTCTGCAGGCAAGCCTGCACGGCTATTTCCACAAATCTGCGCACGGCTTACTGTTTCCCATAGTACAGATCCAGATACTTGTCGTCGATACGTTTCAGCTCGGACCTTGGCAGGATGGACAGAAGTTTCCAGCCGATCTCCAGTGTCTCCTCGATGGATCGGTCTGTGTGGTAACCCTGGGACACATACTCTTTCTCAAACTCGTCGGCAAATTTTGCGTAAATCAGATCGATCTCTGTCAGCGCCGCCTCGCCCAGAATAGTCATCAGCTCCTTAGCGTCCTTTCCTCTTGAGTAGGCCGCGAAAAGCTGGTTCATGGTGTTGGAATGATCCGCCCTTGTCTTGCCCTCGCCGATACCTTTGTCTTTCAGACGGGACAGGGAAGGCAGCACGTCGATAGGCGGCTGCACGCCCTTGCGGTACAGGTCACGGCTCAGGATAACCTGCCCCTCTGTGATGTATCCCGTAAGGTCGGGAATGGGATGGGTCTTGTCGTCCTCCGGCATGGTCAGGATGGGAATCATGGTGATACTTCCCTTCTTGCCTCTCTGCCGACCTGCGCGCTCGTACATCTGTGCCAGGTCTGTGTACATATATCCGGGGTAGCCGCGGCGTCCCGGCACTTCCTTCTTGGCTGCGGAGATCTCACGGAGAGCGTCCGCATAGTTTGTAATGTCTGTCAGAATGACAAGGACATGCATGTCTTTCTCAAAGGCCAGGTACTCTGCTGCCGTCAGGGCCATACGGGGTGTGGAGATACGCTCCACCGCCGGGTCATTGGCCAGGTTGATAAAGAGTACCGTTCTGTCGATAGCGCCTGTCTCCTTGAAGGACTCCACGAAGAAGTTGGACTCCTCAAAGGTGATACCCATGGCCGCGAATACAACGGCGAATTTCTCATCGGTTCCACGCACTTTTGCCTGCCTTGCGATCTGGGCTGCCAGCTGGGAGTGAGGCAGACCGGAGCAGGAGAAGATAGGCAGCTTCTGGCCACGGACAAGAGTGTTCAGTCCGTCGATGGCGGAGATGCCTGTCTGGATAAACTCGGAAGGGTAAACCCTGGCCGCCGGGTTCATAGGCAGACCGTTGATGTCCCTTCTCTCTTCCGGGAGGATCTCCGGGCCTCCGTCCGCGGGGCGTCCCAGACCGTCAAATACGCGGCCCAGCATGTCCCCGGACACGCCCAGCTCCAGGCTTCGTCCAAGGAAACGCACCTTGCTGTTGCTCAGGTTAATACCTGCGGCATTTTCATAGAGCTGTACGACAACTTTATCGCCGTCCACCTCCAGCACTTTGCAGCGGCGTTTCTCGCCGTTTGCCAGTTCAATCTCGCCGAGTTCGTCGTAGGTGACGCCCTCCACGCCTTTCACCATCATCAGCGGGCCGGCAACTTCCTGTATGGTTCTATATTCTTTTGGCATGATTAGAAGTCCTCCTTCCCGAATGTGTCTGCGATCTCTGCGTCGAGTTCGCTCATAATGCTTTCATAGTCAGACTCGATCTTGTCTGTCACGGTATATTTATAACGTCCGATCCTCTCGCGCACTGCCATCGCAAGAAGGGCATTCATGGCAGCCCCCTTGTTCAGCGCGTCCATGGACTTCTCATAGAAGGCCAGCACCAGCTTCATCATCAGATACTGCTTTCTCAGAGGCGTGTAAGTATCCACGTCGTGGAAGGAATTCTGATGCAGGAAGTCCTCACGGATGGATCTGGCAGCCTCCATCTTCAGCCGGTCGGCCGGAGACAGGGCATCCATACCTACCATCTGCACGATCTCTTCCAGCTCCGCCTCATCCTGCAGAAGGCTCATCATCTTCTGACGGTCCTCCATCCAGTCGGGAGCCACCTTTTCATTGAACCAGCCGCTCACATTGTCCAGATACAGGGAGTAGCTGGTAAGCCAGTTGATGGCCGGGAAATGTCTCTTGTAAGCCAGATTGGAATCCAGTCCCCAGAACACCTTCACGATACGCAGGGTTGCCTGGGATACAGGCTCCGAAGTGTCGCCTCCCGGGGGAGACACGGCTCCGATTACAGACAGGGAACCCTCTCTTCCTTCTTTTCCAAGAGAGATCACATGACCTGCCCTCTCGTAGAATTCCGCCAGACGGGATCCCAGGTACGCCGGGTATCCCTCCTCGCCGGGCATCTCCTCCAGACGTCCCGACATCTCACGGAGAGCCTCCGCCCACCGGGATGTGGAGTCTGCCATCAGAGCTACCGAGTATCCCATGTCGCGGAAGTACTCCGCGATCGTAATTCCTGTATAAATGGATGCCTCACGGGCTGCGAAAGGCATATCCGATGTGTTTGCGATGAGGACGGTCCTCTCCATCAGGGAGCGGCCTGTCTTGGGGTCTTTCAGCTCCGGGAACTCATTCAGAACGTCCGTCATCTCATTTCCACGCTCGCCGCATCCGATGTAGACCACGATGTCCGCCTCAGCCCATTTTGCAAGCTGGTGCTGGATCACGGTCTTGCCGCTTCCGAAAGGTCCCGGCACAGCCGCCACACCGCCTCTGGCAATGGGGAAGAAGGTGTCGATAACCCTCTGGCCTGTCACAAGCGGCACATCCAGGGGCAGCTTCTTCACGTAGGGGCGTCCCCGTCTTACCGGCCACTTCTGTACCATGGTCAGCTCTTTGTCCCCGCTTTCCGTGGCAATGACTGCCACGGTCTCATCCACTGTAAATTCTCCCGCGCGGATCTCTTTCACGGTTCCTTCAATTCCATAGGGAACCATGATCTTCTGCTGCACTACCTGGGTCTCCTGCACGGTGCCCAGAACATCGCCGGCTTCCACCTGGTCACCGGCCTTTGCCACAGGGACAAATTCCCACTTTTTCTCCCGGCTCAGCGCGGCAACCTCCACACCTCTTTGAAGGTTGTTTCCGGAGATCTTCATGATCTCGTCAAGAGGGCGCTGGATACCGTCGTAAATGCTGGAGATAAGGCCCGGCCCAAGCTCCACCGACATGGGCGCTCCTGTGGACTCCACCGGCTCGCCCGGTCCAAGTCCGGATGTCTCCTCGTACACCTGGATGGACGCCTCGTCCCCGTGCATCTCTATGATCTCGCCTATCAGGCGCTGTCTGCTCACGCGGACCACGTCGGACATGTTGGCATCCCGCATTCCGGACGCGATGACCAGCGGTCCTGCTACTTTTTTGATCGTACCTGTACTCATAATGGACGTATCACCTCTACTTTCTTAGTTGCTGAACAGGATATCAGATCCAACGGCCTGTTCCACCGATTTCTTCACTCCCCTGACGCCGCTGCCCGTATTGCCGGACACGCCCGGGATCTCTATAATGGCCGGGAGGATCTGCCCCTCGTACCGGGCTGTCTCCTGTTTCAGGTCGGCTGCCAGCGCCTCGGTGATATAGATGATCCCATATCCGTCCGCGACGAGCTGGTGGAGCCTCTCCCCTGCCTCTGCGGGTGTGACGGGAAATGTGTCAAGCCCCAGAGCAGCGAAGCCGTAAATGCTGTCGTAGTCGCCCATTACTGCTATCTTATACATACATTTCCCTTACCCTTTCCCGGATCGCCCCTTCCGGAAGCTCGCTCCTCTTGCCGGAGAGAACGATCCGCACTGTCTTGATCTCATTTTGTCTGGCAAGTACATACGCCACAACCGGGCCTATGGTAAATGCCTTATATTTCTGCGGGCTGATGGTCTGGATGATGCGGTTGTCACACCAGCGCTCAAAAGCGGACATGGACTCTGAGAGAGCCTCCGCTCCGCCTGCGTACTCTGTGCCCAGTAAGTAGTCCCGGATCGCCTCCGGTCCCGAGAGGGCCGCCTTCGCAAGCTGATCCACGCTGATGCTGCCGCACTCCGCCATGGCCTGCTTCATAAATTCTATAGATTTTGCGGTTTTCTGCGCACGCACGGCGATCTTGATGTCCGCCACTGCCACCACGGATCTGGCGTAGTCCCGGATGATCTCATCCTCCGACTCCATGCCCGCTTTGTAGATGGCATCCAGGGCCGCTCTGTCTATGATGATGTCGCAGAGCTGTCCGTCCCCCGCGTGGAGAAGCGCGTCGCATGCCTGCTGCGCCGCCTGGCTCATGCCTGCCGGAAGCCGCCCGAAGTCTTTCTCCCGGATGATATCCAGCATCTCCTGGCCGGAAACTTCCGTATCCTCGTAGAAGATATCCCTTGGCACCTCCTTCACGCACGCTGCCTTGACGGCCGCCTTCAGATTGTGAAACAGCTTCTGGTAGGAGAGCACTTCAAATTTCTTTTTGTCGATAGACAGCTCTCTCACCGTCTGCCAGATCTTTTCCTCCTCGCGCTTCAGCATCTTTTCTCCGTCTGCAGAGGTGTCCGTGTCACCCCAGCCGCGCTCCGCCAGGAACTGCAGGCACTGCTCATAGCTCTGGCAGGCGATCAGCTGGTCGATGACCGCGTTGGAAAAGAGGGAGACCTCAAGCGCCCTTATGCGGGCAACCGCGTAGGTATACTTTTCACTCATTTAAGTTCCTCCTCACGCCCTGTCCCCGGAAAACAATCCTCTCTGGACACGGTCACTCATCTCGTCACGCCTGGTCTCGAAGATCGCCTTAAATGTGCAGTTCTCCTCGATGCCGCCGTACACCAGCACAAACCCGTCCGGGACGAGAGGGTCTCCCCCGGCCAGGGCGAGGGCGCCGCCCTTTGCCCGGGCCGCCTCGCGGATCTTCTCCTCAAATCCGGCCGGCATGCGCTGTACATCTGCAGGGGAGAAATGGATCTCTCCGTCCTGGGGAAGCACGTAGTGGTCCAGCATCTTTTCGATCAGGTCAAAATACGCTGCCGGGTCCATCTCTTTTATTTCCCGGTAAGCCTCCTCCAGTACCTCTGCTATGATCTCCTGCCTGGCGGAAAGGAGCTTCGTGCGCCTCTCCAGGTCTGCTGCCGACACGGCCTTTTCTTTCAGGCTCTCCGCCTCTGCCCGCGCTTTTGTCAGGACAGCCGCGGCAGATTTCTCCGCCTGGCTCTTCTGTGCGGCCAGGAGCTCTTCTGCCTGCCTTTCGGCATCCTGGATCTTAGCCTCAGCCGAGGACCGGGCCTCTTCCAGGATCCGGCTTTTCATTTTTTCTAATCCAGTCATAGCCTTCGCACTCCTTTTCCTGTTTTTAATGTGTTAACCGTAACATCCGCCTAAACCGGGATCGCTGTTACAGCCAGGATGGAGATAAGAAGTGCCAGGATCGCGTAAGTCTCAACCATGGCCGGGAACAGCATGGCTTTACCGAACTGCTCCGGCTTCTTGGCAACGATGCCGATGGACGCCGCTGCCGCCTGTCCCTGGGATTTTCCGGAGATCAGTCCCACGATACCTACCGGCAGGCAGGCTGCCAGGATCAGAAGTCCTGTCTGGGGTGTCAGATCTGCGGCTCCTCCTCCGAGAAGGCCGATCTTGGAAAGTGTCAGGAAGCCTACCAGCAGTCCGTAGATTCCCTGTGTACCAGGCAGAAGCTGGATAACGAGAACCTTGGCAAATTTACTTGGATCCTCTGTCACAACGCCGGCCGCAGCCTGTCCTGCGATGCCGACACCGATAGCAGACCCGGCGCCTGCGAGAAATACTGCCACTGCTGCTCCAAGAAGTGCATATACCAGTCCTAAATTCTCCCATATACTCATGATAAAGTTTCCTCCTTAATATCTACATATTTTGTATCGCTCTCAAAGGGTTCAAAGGGTTTTCCTCCCCCTTCGTAAAATTTACCGAAAAACTCCACAAACTGGAGACGGTTCGTGTGTACGTACGCGCCCAGCAGGTTGATGGCCAGGTTCATGGCGTGGCCCACGATAAAGACCACGATGAACAAAAGCACACCGAATACGCTCTTTCCCATCATGCTTCCCATCTGGTTGACCACGGAAGCAATAACGCCCGTGGCAAGTCCCAGCGCCAGGAGACGGGAGTAGGACAGCACGTCGCTGAGCCATCCTGTGATATTGTAAATATCGTAGGCGCCAAGGGCCAGCCTGAGCACCGGATTTTTGTTGTCCCGCCCGGACATGAGCAGAAGTCCTACCGCTCCCACAATGGCCAGCGCCTTGGCCAGCGTGTTCATAAAGGGCGGGAACGAGATCTCCATCTGGGAGATGGAGCGGAAGATCTCTGACGGAAGCAGCATCAGGATCAGTCCCATCAGAAATACATACCACAGCACAACATCACAGAAGAAATCCAGGATTTTTCCATCCTTGAGTTCCATGTAGCCTTTGATCCCAAGTCCCACAAACAGGTGGATCACACCAAACAGCATGGAGAAGACCAGCAGCTTCATCGGATCATTAAGAGGTGCGAACCACAGCGGCGGCACACTGACCTCTTTCCCGAAAAACACGCTGGAAACCACATCTACCACGTCCCCAAAATAGCCGCCGAACAGGACGCCCCACACGATGGTGGAGATGCCGCAGAACATGAACAGCTTCAATGATTTGTGCATCCCTGCGCTCATCCTGGGGAATTTCTTCAGTGCAATGAAGCAGACAATGGCGACAATGGCGCCGTAGGCTGCATCAGACAGCATCATTCCGAAGAAGAACACGTAGAAAAATGACATGATCGTGGTGGGGTCGAACTCTCCCTTGTGGGGGAGACCGTAGGACTCCAGCACGCCCTCCACACTGGAGGAAAATGCATTGTTATGCAGGATCGTGGGCGGCTCCTCATCCTCTTTCGGATCCTCCACATCCATGACACAGTCATACTTCTGGGCAACAGCCTTCTCCAGGGCAGGCACGGCCTTGGCCGGCACATACCCGCTGATGAGGAACGTCCGTCCGGACTGGGGCAGTGTGCCCAGCACCTGGTATTTCTCCGCCCGGATGCGGTAGTAGTCTGAGATGTACTCCAGCTCCTCCCGCCTGCCGGCGCAGTCCCGGATCTCCTCTTCCTTTCTTTCAATCTCCCTGTTCAGTTTTCCAATATCCGCCTTCAGCTCTTCGGTCCGGACTGCCGGATCTGCCGGCACCATCTGGGAGGGCCTTGCAAATCCGCCCTGCCTCAGGGCTTCCTCCACTGAAACGGCATCCTCTTTCATACAGAACACAGCCAGGTACACTCCGTCCGTCCCGGAGGAAACGATCTCCACATGCAGCTCCTCGGTCTCGGGGATCTGCTCTGCCAATATCCTGTACACGTCCTCCAGCGTGGTGCCGGCGGACATGACGCCCGGCAGCATGACTGTATGTCTGGTCCCTTCATAGTTCATGGGAACGCCCAGCCCCAGCCAGGGACTCAGGCTCTCGATCTGGTTTTCATCCTTGAGAATGGCAGCCTTCTTCTCCGCTATCTGTCTGCTGTGCAGAAGGATATCTGCCGCCATTTCCATGATCTCTTCCCTGTTTTCCGCCGCCTTTTGCAGCTGGTCTTTGTCCACCAGTTTCTTCCCTTCCAGGCTGGCAAACATGGACTTTTTCTGGGGAGCGTACTGCTCCAGCACGTCCAGGGCCTGGTCAGCTGTGTGGGCTTTCTTCTCAAAGCTCAGCCTGGGCCCTGTGGTGTCCATCCGCTGGAAGATCTCATCTTCTTCCTCCGCCAGCTGGCTCACCTCCATGATCCCCAGAGACTGGAGCCTTTCCAGGATGGCCTTTCGGTCCTTCTTCAGCGCGCAGATACTGACTCTTTGCATCTGCAGTACTGCCATAGACACATCCCTCCTTTTCTCTTATTTTTTAAGAAGCGTCTCATATCAGATGAGCAATGACATCTGACACGGCAGCCGCCTTCTTTTTCCCCGCTTCTTCTCTCAGAGTCCGGATCATTTCCTTCGTCTCCCCGGCTGCCTTTTCTGTCACTTTTTTCCCTTCCTCAGCAGCAGAGTCCATGACAGCCGCAGCCTCGGTTTTTGCATCCTGGAGGATCTTATCCTTCATTTTCTCCGCCTCACCGGATGCCTGGGAGAGGATCTGCTCACAGCGCGCATCCGCCTGTGCCGCGATCTCTCCGGCCTCTTTCTCAGCCTGTTTTATGGTCTGAATGGTCTCTTCTACCATCAATTCACCACCTCACTTTTCCTTTTTTTGCTTTCTTGTAGTTCAAATTATAATATGATTTATTCAGTATGTCTATTATTTTTTGTATTTTTTGTTTTCAATCCTTTTGTGATTGCACAATTCATACTATAATCTTACAATTTTTATTTTTTTCTCAGAACACCATTTTTTTCATTTTATTCCTATACTTTCTCCCTCTCGTTTTGATTTTATACAGATCATATCCTGCAATTCAAGGACAAAAAAACCACACACATCCGCAGTGGATGCATGTGGCTCTCTGCCGTTTTTAGTCCCAGGACAGGCGGTGCAGATGTCCCTCTGTGCTCATGCCTGCAAATCCGTTCTGCCGCAGGGCTTCATACAAGACAATGGCGACGGAATTGCCCAGGTTGAGGGATCGGATCTCTCCCATCATGGGGATCCGCACACAGGTCTCCTGGTGTTCCACAAGAATTTCCTCCGGTATGCCGGCGCTCTCCTTTCCGAACATGATATAGCAGTCCGGCTCATACCGGACATCGGTGTAGACCGCAGGCGCTTTTGTGGTAGCCATGTAGATCCTGGCTCCCGGATTTCTGTTCAGGAAATCCTGATAGTCGATGTACGTCGTCACATCCAGGTCCTTCCAGTAATCCATGCCCGCCCGCTTCAGGCTCTTTTCATCCAGCCGGAAGCCCAGGGGCTCGATCAGGTGAAGCCGCGCCCCTGCAGCCACGCAGGTCCTTCCTATATTTCCCGTATTGGCCGGTATCTCCGGCTCGTGCAGCACGATGTTCAGCATCTGTATCCTCCCGATTCTATCTGTCGTTATTCCTGCTGCCAGATCTTCCAGATCTCATCCGGTCCAGGACGGTCCAGGAATCTGGCCTCTTCGCCGTTTCGTATGATCTTGTCCCTGTCATTTCTCATCCTGCCTATGACCTGGGTCCTGATCTGCTGCCGGCCCAGCCGCTCGGCCACTTCCTCCCCGTCGGCTGCCGCAAGAAGGAAACATCCCGCGGAGGTGAGCTGATAGGGATTGATGTGGAAAAGCTCGCACACTTCGATGGTCTCCTGCCGGACCGGGATCTTCTTCAGATCCACGTCCAGCCCCCGCCCGGTCCGGGCGGACAAGTCCCACAGGGCCTTGAAGACGCCTCCCTGGCCCACATGGCGGATCACAGGGATCTGCGCTCTCCTGGCTGCCGCAGCTGTGTCCAGGGCAAAGATCTGCTCCTGGCTGGCCCGGATCAGCCGCAGGAAAGAGGGGGCAAACCTGCGGGAGAGGATCTCTCCTTTCTCCTCTCCGATCCGCAGCATCCCCTCCAGGCCGGCGCTGCCGGCCACCAGAAGATCCAGCTCACCTGCGGCTTCTGGACATTCAGGGCCCGATCCTCCGGCCCCTTCCGGGCTCTTAGATGCTGTCCGCCCCTCTGCCGTCACCAGGGCGCAGGGAAGGGACACCGCCGGGCATCTGCCTCCCTCCGTCTCCTCTGTTTCGAGAAAAAATGGCAGATCCCCTGCCATTTTCTTCCACTTTTTCTTCAGATCATACAGGCAGGTATTCTCCCTGTCTGCCGGTATCTGGAACGCCGCTCTGGCGGCAAATGTCTCAATGCCCCGGGCCGCCAGGGCGTTGACACAGTGGGCCAGGGCATACCGCCCGATATCTCCCTGTTCCCCGTATACGATCGCTGTCTCTGTCACAATCTGCTCTCCTTTATCCTTCTGTCTGGGTCTGCTCCTGGCTCTGACCTCCCGCCGAGGCAGCCTGGCTCACCGCCGCATTGATCTTCGCCTGATCCTGGGAGGCGATGGCATCCTGCAGGGCTTTCAGCACATCCCCGCTGGCCGAGGCAGTGCCCACCTCGATAATCTGGTCCGATTTCTCATAGTGGCTTGTGTTGAACACTTCCCGGCTGACTTCCTCTCCGTTCTCGTACACGATCTTCCAGAGCTGGGCCTCCACGCCGTCGTGGGGACTGCCTGTCTCCTGGGTCGTGCCTGCCGCCAGCTCGCTGTTTTCTTTATAGACGGTCCCATAGGGCTCCGTGCTGATGGTCTCGCTCTCGTACTCCACAGTCCGGCCCTCGGGCCTTGTCTCCTTGCCATAGATGATGAACTGGAGCTGGTTGCTGTCATTGATCTCGCCGTATATATAGATCGGTGTGTCGTAACTGTTCTTGAACTTAAAGTCCAGATAATCCCCGGCAATGGCCGCGTCCCTGGAAGGCTTCACGTAAGCCACTGTCATGGAGTGGGGTGACCGCTCCACCACTTCCAGCTCAGCGTAGATCACCGCATTGTAGAGCGTGGTGGACACCTGGCAGATGCCGCCGCCGTAGTCTGAGACAACCTGCCCGTTCTCGTAGGCTCCCGCCTCCACGTAGCCGTTCTCCGGCGTAAAAGGTCCGGTGATCTGGCCCACAGACAGCGTCTCTCCCGGCATCAGGATCTTTCCGTTCAGCTTATCCACGCCATTTTTCAGGTTCTGCCACCTCTCGCCGCCACCCGCATTGGTCCAGAAGCTGCCCAGCTCATCCTGTATGGAAGACAGATCCTCCTCCGTGATCTGGGGCTTCTCCTTTTTGGTCTGCAGCTCCACCGTGAAATCTTCATGCTCCCACTGGTCATTGAGATGGTCTGTGACAGCGTCCATAGTGGCCTCCACATCCACTGTCTTTCCCTCCTGCTCCGGCGTGATCTCAAAGGAGGTGGCCGTCTTCTGGATGGAGGCATCTACAGCCCCCTGCACAAGGGACGCTGCCCGCTCATTCAGGACAGCCTCGGTCTGCTCTGCGTCCAGGCTGAATTTCTCCCGGATCACATACTTCTCTTTTTCCAGCCCCTTCTGCTGCCTGTAACGGAAAAAGACGCTTCCCGTCTTGCCGTAGTTCACTGCCTCTTCTGTCAGTTTTTCCACATCACTGGCAGACAATCCCAGCTCGCTTAACGTGGCCTGGGCGGAGCCGTTTTCCGCTGTCAGGGTCACTGTCACCGCGCCGTCCGACGCCGCGTGCTCCTCCAGGGAGGCGCTGGCCTCCTCCGCTGTCATGCCGGACACGTCCTGGGCCCCGATCCACACATTGTCGCAGATGACATCCGGGTCCACTTTATTCACATAATTTCTAAAATGCATATAGACACCCAGCAGGGCGATCAGTACCAGCCCCGCGGCTGCCATAATGAGAAGACGCATCTGCTTCTGTCTTCTCCTGGTCATTCTCTTTGTTTCCCTCAGGCTCCTTTTCCGTGTCGCCATACGCTCCCGCCTATCCTTCCTGGTTGCATCTCATCCTGTCTCTACACCATGACAGCTGGTATGATGGACGTGGCCACCATCGCTACGATAACGATCATAATGATGATCGCAATGATCCGCCTTGTCCGCTTGTTATTAAAATTCATGTTCTTTTCTCCTTTTTATGGCCGCTTTCTACATTGTAAACTTTTTATTTTCCTTTTGCAATACGTATTCCTTTTCCGTCGTTTGTCAGCGGATCTCTGTTCCTGTAGTCGAACAGCACATACACATCCTTCCGGGAAAAATATTCCAGGTGGGTCATCCGCCGGAGCTGATTTTTGTCGGCCCCCTCGTACCCCTCCAGATATCTGTGCTCCCGCGCCTCCTCCTCGTAGAAGCTGCGGGCCCACTGGCCATCCACCAGGGATTCCCCGGCAAAATCCGGGCGGCTCTTTGCATTTTCCCGGAGATAGTAGTCATAGATCAGCCGCTCCCGCATCTCCTCCTCGTCCTGCGGGTACGTCTCCCTGACAAAGTCAAGGAGGATCCGGTACCGGGCGGCCCGGGCGTGCTGCACTTGCCCCATGCCATGTCCCCGGTAGAAGTCCGCCAGCTTCCTGTACAGAGCAAACGCAGAGTCCTCCCTCCTCTCCAGGAGGGCCAGCGCCGCCTTAAACTGGCCGCTGTTATAGTAGGTCTCCGTCATATCCTCCACTCCCTTCAGGGTCAGGATATCGCCGTAGGACAGCCACCTGGTAGAGAGCACCTCGTAGGGCGGAGTATCCCGGCAAAGAAGGCCGTACGCCTCCTTCCTCTCCTCCATGCGGGAGCCCTTCAGCACTTTGAGGAACCCCAGCTGCAGCTGATCCGGGCGCATGGCATACACCCTGTCAAAAGAGCGCCCGAAGCTGTCCAGGTCCTCCCAGGGAAGACCGGCGATCAGATCCAGGTGCTGGTGTACGTTGCGCCCTTCCCGCACCTTCTGCACCGCCCGCTCCAGCCGTTCCAGGTCCATGGTCCGGCGGATCTCCCGGATGGTGTCCGGATTGACAGACTGAACGCCGATCTCCAGCTGGATCAGCCCGGGCCGCATGGAGCGGATCAGGGACAGCTCCTCCTCATTCAGAAGGTCCGCCGAAACCTCAAAGTGAAAGTTGGTGATGCCGTTGTCGTGCTCATGGATGTATTTCCAGATCTCCAGGGCATGATCGTGGCGGCAGTTAAATGTGCGGTCCACGAATTTCACCTGCTCCGTCCCCGCATCCAGGAAAAACCGGATCTCCTTTTTAACCAGGTCGAGGCTGCGGAACCGCAGCCTCTTGTCCACGGAAGACAGACAGTAGCTGCAGGAAAACGGGCAGCCCCGGCTACTCTCATAATAGACGATCTTGTGCCGGAAATCTGTCATATCCTGGTAGACAAAGGGAATTTTATCCATGTCCATGGGCTCTCTCCAGGGATGATCCTCCACCTGTCCCCGGCTGTTCCGGCAGGTGATCCCTTCGATCCCCTCCAGGTCCGCCGCCTCGCCTCTTTCGCTGGCCGCGATTCTTGCCGCCAGGGCGGCGAACGTCTCCTCCCCCTCCCCCTTCATGATCCCTCTGACCTGGGGGAAGTGCGCAAGCATCTGCACAGAGTCGTAGGAGACCTCCGGCCCTCCCAGCCAGATCTCTGTCTCCGGCAGCACTTTCCTGATCTCGGGCAGGAGCATGCGGATCATCTGTATGTTCCAGATATAGCAGGAAAAGCAGAGAAGATCCGGCTTTCTCCTGTAAATGTCCTCCATGACAGCCTCCGGCTGCTGGTTGATGGTGTACTCGCCGATCTGGATCTCCACGCCGGCAAAGGCGCCCTCAGCGCAGACGTCCGCAAGGCGCTCATCCGCATAGGCTTTCAGGCTGTACACAGCCAGGTTGGAGTGTATGTATTTGGCATTGATAGCTGCTAATAATATCTTCTTCATCATGCCTGTTATTGTACTATATTCCGCCGGGTTTTACAATAAATCCCGGGTGCGGACACACAGCCCGGCCCCATTTTTTCCTTCAAGAGAAAACCGGCCCCGTTTCTGTCGGGACCGGCTGCTCCTGCTGGCTAACTGTTCTTCTCTTTCATTGCTCTCATATGTTTTTCTACCATGAGAGCGATCTTAAATGTCATGGCGTCCTCAAACACGCGGACATCCAGACCTGTCTTTTTCTGTATCTTCTCCAGCCGGTACACCAGTGTGTTCCGGTGCACGTACAGTTTTCTCGCAGTCTCCGAGATATTCAGGTTATTTTCAAAGAAGGTGTAGACTGCTGTCAGTTCCTCCTCCTCAAAGTTATCCATTGCATTTCCCTCAAAGACTTCATCCAGGAACATCTCGCACAGGGAGGCCGGAAGCTGGTGTATAAGCCGGCCGATCCCCAGCACTTTGTAGGACAGCACCCGCCTCTGCGAGTAGAAGACGCGCCCCACTTCCATAGCCATGTCCGCTTCTTTATAAGAGCGGGACACATCTTTCAGCTCTTCTACGATGGTGCCGTAGGAGATCCGAACGCCCACCATGGCCTCCATGCCCAGTGTATCCACGATCACATCTGCCATGTGCTGGATCTGGTCATAACCCTCCGTTGGCTCCAGCGCTTTCACAAGGATGATGTGCTTCTCTTCTATAGATGTGGCGAAATCTTTGATACCGATGGCAAACATGCCTTTCAGCGTCTCAAGCACCAGGGTGTCTTCCGCGTTCTGAGGTTCCACCAGGAACACCACTCTTCTCTGCACCACAGGGATCTTCAGCCTTTTTGCCTGGTTGTATATATCCACCAGGAGCAGATTGTCCAGGATCAGGCTCTGGATGAACCTGTTTTTGTCCATTTTACTCCGGTTTACAGAGGCCAGGCTCTCCAGATGGCTGATGCCGAAGCGGCCGGCCATCACTGCTTTGTCGTCTGTCCCCGCCATTGCGAGTATATAGAGATGTTCATTGCTCTCCACAAGGAACAGGCTCTCGTCCCCAGTCTCTTCCTGGCTCCCTGTCTTCTCATAGTTTTCGATCAGCGCTGTTACTGCATGGGCCTGAGGCTTTGCCTTTATGTTGGTGGCCGCCATGCACTCTGCTTTCTCGTTCCAGACAGAACAGTCATAGCCTGATATCCTTTTGATCTCCTGAAGTAATTTTTGTATCGTCTGGTTAGACAGCAATATGTCACTTCCTTTCCGGGTATTGTTCCCGCTTTTTCCAATCCCGCATCTGATAGTCGAAGATCTCGATCTCCAGCTCAGTGTGGTATCTGTCCGCCAGATAAAGGACTGCTGCCGGCAACAGGGCTGCTGCAACATAGACTAAGGTTCTCTTCATAGATTTCTCCTCCTGCTGTTTTCCATACCTTTGATACCGCCCTACATAATATAGCCGTCGAACTATGTCGTTTTTCCCCTCTGGCGCTGAAATTTTTTTAATTTTTCTTTGATCCGGTCCATTCTCCGATAGACCGCTTTATCTGTAATACCTATTATATCAGAAATTTCCCATGTCTCATAACCCATTATTTTTAAATATAGGATTTCTTTTCCCACATCGTCCAGTTCCCGCAGGAGCTGTTCCATGCTCTCCGACAGCAGACGGCCATTTTCTGTCTGTGTGTGCTTCGCTGCTGCCTTCCCGAATTCGCGGAGCCACCCTTCTGCCTCATAGGCCTCCCAGGGCGCCCAGTGCTCCAGGAATCTGCGCTCGGACTTAAAGATATCCCAGTCATATTCCCGTAGGTTCTGTATTTCTTCCTCTTCCATTCCCGACTGCCGCAGAACCTTCTCCTCCTGTTCCTTTTCACTTTTCCACAGCAGCTCCTCTCTGGCTTTATTGTATTCCCATTCCAATTCTCGCGTATTTTATCCTTATGTGTCTTATCTCTATGTCTGTATATACGTTCTTTTGGCAACAGATCCGGCAGATGTGCCGATGCGCGCTCTGCCGGATAACCGCAAAAAGAGGAACACCCTTCCGGGTGTCCCTCCCTTGCTTTTCACATATTCATCTCAAAGTATCTGACTAGTTTGTGATTGTCAGCTCTGTCTCTTTGTCAAAAATGTGGATCTTCTCAGCGTCCAGAGCGAATTTAACTGTGTCGCCGGATCTTGCTGTTGTTCTTGGATCAACTCTTGCTGTCATGCTTGAGCCCTCATAGTCGAAGTACAGGAGAACTTCAGCACCGAGCATCTCGTATACACGGATCTTAGCCTCGATCACTGTGTCAAGAGAAGCCTCGATGAACATCTGCTCATCATGTACGTCCTCAGGACGGATACCGAGAACAACTTTCTTTCCATCATAGCCGCCTTCTTTGAGCGCTTTTGCTTTTGCAGGCGGAAGAGCGATTGTATGAGGTCCTGTTACAAGAGAAACTTTGTCTCCCTCAACTTTGCATGTAGCATCGATAAAGTTCATCTGCGGAGATCCGATGAATCCGGCAACGAACATATTGCAAGGATAATCGTACAGTGTCTGCGGTGTATCTACCTGCTGTACAACACCAGCATTCATAACTACGATTCTTGTACCAAGTGTCATAGCCTCTGTCTGGTCATGTGTTACGTAGATGATCGTTGTGCCCAGTCTCTGGTGCAGCTTGGAGATCTCAACACGCATCTGTCCACGGAGTTTTGCATCCAGGTTGGAGAGAGGCTCGTCCATAAGGAATACCTTGGGGTTACGAACGATCGCACGTCCCATGGCAACACGCTGTCTCTGTCCACCGGAAAGAGCCTTCGGTTTACGATCCAGGAGAGCTTCCAGGTCAAGGATCTTGGCAGCCTCGCGAACCATCTTGTCGATCTGATCTTTCGGAACTTTTCTCAGTTTCAGACCAAATGCCATATTATCATATACTGTCATATGCGGATACAGAGCGTAGTTCTGGAATACCATTGCGATATCGCGGTCCTTCGGCTCAACGTCGTTTACGACTTTGTCACCGATCTTCAGCTCGCCGGATGTGATCTCCTCAAGACCTGCGACCATACGGAGTGTTGTAGATTTTCCACATCCGGATGGTCCTACGAAGATGATAAATTCTTTATCTTCAATCTCAAGGTTGAAATCTTTAACAGCTTCAAATCCGTTAGGATATGTTTTGTTAATGTGCTTTAATGATAAACTTGCCATTGTTTTATTCCTCCTGTTAATGGTGCGCGGACAAGTCCGCTGTTCTTTTCTCTGTTACCAAGTATATAAAAAAAGAAGGGAGTGCGCCATGCCCAAGTTGAACAATCTTTTTTTTGATTTCTATACAACTTGACCAACTGTCCCTTCTTTGTCTTTCGTCAATCTGCTCAGATCATTCTCTTTCTTCCCGCAAAAGCGCCTGGTAGACCTCCCTTTTGCTGACGCCTCTGTCTTTGGCCACCTTCTTCATAGCCTCTTTTCGGTCTACTCCCTGGTCCGTGTAGTATGCCATGTGCTCTTCCAGTGACATCTCCTCCCACTTTCTCTGGGACTGGCGGCGCAGCTCCTCCCGGCTCTTGGCCTGGATGACCAGCACGCACTCGCCCCGGGGCTCATGGCTTTGGTAGTAGGTGCAGGCCTCCCCCAGCGTGGACCTGTAGACGGTCTCATGTTTTTTAGTCAGCTCCCGGCAGACCGACACCTGCCGGTCTCCCAGCGTCTCCCTGAGCTCCTCTAAGGTCTTTACCAGGCGGTGGGGCGCCTCGTAGAGCACGATGGTCCTTGTCTCGTCCTTCAGTTCCTCCAGCACGTCTCTTCTCTCTTTTTTGTCAGAGGGCAGGAAGGCCTCAAAGGCGAAACGCCTTGTGGGCAGCCCGGAGATGGTGAGAGCTGTCACGCAGGCCGCAGCGCCGGGGACGGCTGTGACCGTGACTCCTGCCTCATGGCACATTTTTACAAGCTCTTCTCCGGGATCCGAGATGCCCGGTGTGCCCGCGTCCGTGATCAGGGCGATATTTTTTCCCTCCAGGAGAAGGTCTGTCAGCTTTCTCCCCTTCTCGATCTTGTTGTACTCGTGATAGCTGGTCATGGGCGTCCTGATCTCAAAATGATTGAGAAGTTTGATGCTGTTGCGGGTGTCCTCCGCCGCTATGAGATCTGCCTCTTTCAGGGTGCGCACGGCCCGGAAGGTCATGTCCTCCAGGTTCCCGATAGGGGTGGCGCACAGATACAATGTTCCTGCCATATCTTTCTCCTATCTGCCTGCCTCCTTCCGGCTCTCCAGGCCGTACAGTTCCAGCAGCTCCTCTGTGTAGGTTCCGTCTTTGTTGTACACCACCAGGGGCGGCTCCACGGTCATCCGGGGATGAGCTCCCTTCACTCCCTCCAGGAGGACCATGTTGGGCTCCTTGTCTATGTAGGGATGGACCAGCCGCATCCGCTTGGGTTCGATCCGGTGCCGGCTCATGCCGGAGAGGATCTCGGCCAGGCGGAAGGGGCGGTGCACCATGTAAAACCGGCCTTTGTTCCCCAGGAGCTTTCCGCTCTCCCGGAGCACATCCTCCAGGGTGCAGAGCACCTCGTGGCGGGCAATGTACTTTGCCTCATTTTCATTTTTCAGCCCGTGATCTCCGATCATGTAGGGCGGATTGACTGTGATAACGTGAAAAGAGGCGGCGCCGAAAAGGGCGGCTGCCTCTCTGATATCTCCTGTGACGATGCGGATCTTGTCCTCCAGGTGGTTGTACTGAACGCTGCGGCGGGCCATGTCCGCGCTCTCCTCCTGGATCTCCAGTCCCGTGTAGAAGTCCCCCTTGTTCTTTGCCTCCAGCAAAATGGGCAGGATGCCTGTCCCTGTTCCCAGGTCCAGGGCCCGCTCTCCTGTCTTCACTTTCGCGAAGGAGGACAAGAGCACCGCGTCCATGCCGAAGCAGAACCGCCCGGGGGACTGGATGATCCGGTATCCTTTGATCTGCAGGTCGTCCAGTCGCTCGCCTTGTTTCAGGTTAATTGTCATCTAATTTCGACGCTCCGTTCTTCTCTTCCAGGGCTTTCAGCTGTGCCATCTCCTCCTTGGAGAGTTTCATGTCCTTCTTCTTGCGGCGTGGCTTAAAGCGCAGCTCGGATGCCTTGTACTCCCGGACTTCTTTCTCGTCGTTGTCCAGGGTGACTACTACTTTCACAAGCTGGCGCAGCACGTTCACAGACTGCACGTCGCCCTTCAGCTTCTCCGGTGTGGTGACGGTGTCGCCCACCGCAGGCAGGCGGCTGTTCAGCTCCTCATAGTTCTGCTCCTCATTGGTGAGGCAGCACATAAGCCTTCCGCACACGCCCGAGATCTTGCTTGGGTTCAGGGACAGGTTCTGCTCCTTGGCCATCTTGATGGACACCGGGGCAAACTCTGTCAGGTATGTATGGCAGCACAGCTCCCGGCCGCATATTCCGATGCCGCCCCGGATCTTCGTCTCATCCCGGACACCGATCTGGCGCAGCTCGATCCTTGTGCGGAACACGCTGGCCAGGTCCTTTACCAGCTCCCGGAAGTCGATCCTTCCGTCTGCCGTAAAGTAGAACAGTACCTTATTGTTGTCAAATGTGTACTCCGCGTCGATGAGCTTCATGTCCAGCCCGTGCTTGCGGATCTTCTCCTGGCAGATACTGAAGGCTTCTTTTTCCTTCTCCCGGTTTTTCTCCTCCCGGCGGTAGTCGTCCTTATTTGCAAGGCGGATGACGGACTTGAGAGGCTGGCTGATCCTCTCCTCCTCCACTTCTCTTGGCCCGGTCACCACATTGCCGAACTCCACGCCTCTGGCAGTCTCCACGATCACGTTGTCCCCGTGGCGGATCTCCAGTTTTCCGGGAGAGAAGAAGTAGACCTTCCCTGCCCTGCGAAATCTTACTCCAATCACCTTAGTCATATTTGTCAGTTCTCCTTTATCGTCAGCAGCAAAAGCTCCATCACAAGGTCAAAGTTTACATTTGCCTTGAGCCGTGTCTTTGCCTTCTCCAGGCTCTCCAGGATCAGCTCAATGCCCTCGTAGGAGCTCTTCTTTGCCCTCTCCTGAATGTAGCTGATCTGGTCTTTGAACACGACTTTGTCCATATCTTTTGTCGCTTTATATAGTAACACATCCCTGTACCATATCATAATGATGTCCAGGTAGTCGTTGATCTCCAGTTTATACGTGCCTATCTTCTTGATGGCTTTCGTGACCTCACTGATATCCATCTCATTGATATATTTCAGAAGCTGCACGGCCTCCTCCCGGATCTCATTGAAATGGTCCGAGCTGGCCAGCATAATGGCGCGCCCCATATTTCCCTGTGCAAAGGCTGTGCACATGTCCGCCTTGTAGTCCGGCACGTGCATGGTCTCCATGAGGTATTTGCGGATCAGAGTGTCCTTGATGTTCCGCAGCTTCAGCATCACGCACCGGGAGGTAATGGTCGGGAGCAGCGCCTCCGCATTCTCTGTGAGAAGGAAGATCACCGCGTAGGCCGGCGGCTCCTCAATAGTCTTAAGGAGGGCGTTCTGCGCCTGTACAGTCATCAGGTCCGCCTCCGCGATAATATAAATTTTATAGGGACCCTGGTAGGGCCTGATCTGTATGTCCTCGTTGACCTGCCTGCGGATGTCGTCCACGCTGATGGTGTTCGGCTTCTCGTGGGTTACCCGGATGATGTCCGGATGGTTCCCGCTCTCCGCCTGGTGGCAGGAGTGACACGCATTGCAGGGGTCCGGCCCCTGCTTCTCGCACAAGAGCGTAGTGGCAAACAGGTTCGCCAGCATTTTCTTGCCGGAGCCTCTCTCCCCATTCAGGATATAGGCATGTGACACTTTATTCTCTGTCACGGCGTTTCGTATATAATTGATTATGTCCTTGTGTCCTACTACGTCTTTAAAGCTTCCCATTGTATATTACCTCTGTGATTTCTCCTAAACAGTGTTCTATGTCTTCATTGCAGAACCGGCGGGTTATCCCCAGCCTGCCAAGCTTTTCCTCCGAAAAGTCTTCCTCGTCCGCCAGAAAACGGCGGCACAACTCTTTGTACTTTGGCTGCGCCTGCTGCCGCTCCCTTGCGAGAGCCCGGGAAAGCCGCTCCCCGTCTTCCACTTCTATATAGAGGGGGATAATCTTCTCCGCACCATAGTATTGTATCATTTTTTCATAGGCTTCCAAAGTCCCGATCATAAGATAATTTCCCGCCTCGAGATCGATCTGCCCGTCGTCCGCGGTAAAATATTTCCACACGCCGCAGGCTGTGTCGTAGGCCCGCAGCTCTATGATCCTGCCTGCCTGCTCCAGCTTTTGCACCTGCTCCTCATCGGTGAAGAAATACTCCACCCCGTTCTCTTCTCCCTCCCGCACCGGCCTTGTGGTGTAGGGCACCACCCGTTTAAGCTGGGGGATGCGGGCCAGAAGCTCCTTGAAAATGGTGTCTTTTCCTGATGAACTTTTTCCTATTATATAGTATATCTTACCCATTGTTCCAGACCCTGATGCTTCCTTCTTCTTCCATGCCTTCCAGTGAAAATCCCTGGCTCCTGCTTGTGAGCAGCATCTCCACGCTCTCCCGGCTGATGCGCTCCCCGGGGACAATGACCGGGATGCCCGGCGGATAGAGATAGGCGTACTCTGTGGACACATGCCCTGCGCACTCCTCCAGCGGCAGCTTCCTCACACTCTCTTTTTCCCCGGACAACTCTTCCATCCTGGCGCTTGTCAGGACAGTCTCATTCTTCGGCAGGGCGCCGGTGAACCCAGCTGCTCCCGCAGGTCTCTCCCCCGCGGATCTGTCGATCTCTTCCAGCGCGTCCCCCAGCCTTCGGAAGCCTTCCTCTGTGTCCCCCACACTTGTCATGGCAAGAGCGTAGGAACCGGCAGCCATCTCCAGCTGCAGATGGTACGTCTCCAGAAGCCGCAGATAGAGCTCTCTTCCTGTCATATCCGCTCCGGCCACAGACAGGACCAGCTTGGACCGGTCATAATGTTCGGTCTCCGCAAGTGAAATCTTTTCCAGATGTGCCAGCCTTTGCCGGAGCTTCTCCAGCCCTTCCACGTAGGGGGCAAAGAGTTCCTCCCGCTTCTCTCCCAGCAGGTGGATACACCGGTCAATGCCGGCCATGAGCACGTAGGAGGGGCTGCTGGACTGGAGCATGTCCAGATACCGGAAGATCCGCTCCCGGTCCGCCAGGTCTCCCTCCACATGGAGAAGGGCTGTCTGGGTCAGGGCCGGCAGCGTCTTGTGAAGACTGTGAATCACCACGTCCGCCCCCTGTCTCAGGGCGCTCTCCGGGAAATAGGGATGGAAGCCAAAGTGGGCTCCGTGGGCTTCATCCACGATCAGCGGTATTCCCCGTTTGTGCACCTCCCCGGCAATGCCCCGGATGTCCGAGACAACGCCGTCATAGGTGGGGGACACAAGGATCACCGCCTTTACCCTGGAATGTTCATTAAGCGCAGCTTTCACTGCGCTTACGGATATTTCCGTATTTAACTGAATATCAGGCCGGAAACCGGGGTACAGGTACACCGGCTCCAGCTCGTTCATATATATAGCGTGATACACGGATTTGTGACAGTTCCGGCCCACCAGCACCTGGTCGCCCTTCCTTGTGCATCCCAGGATGGCACTCAGGATCCCCGCCGTACTTCCATTCACGAGAAATCTTGTCTCGCCGGCCCCGTAGACCCGGGAGGCCTCCTCCTGGGCTTTCTTCAGTATCCCGTCCGGGTGGTGGAGATCGTCAAATTCCTCGATCTCCGTGATGTCGATCCCGTAGGGAAGGCCGCTGCCGAAACGCTCCGCATTTCTCTTGTGCCCCGGCATGTGGAACCCGTAATAGTCAGAATTGCTGTATTGGTGCAGTCTGTCGTAAAGTTCTGTCATCTGCTATCCTCGTATATCCTATAATCTCTTGAGAAGTTCTTCTCTCTCTTTCTCATAGCCCGGTTTTCCGAGGAGAGCAAACATGTTTTTCTTGTAGCTCTCAACGCCCGGCTGGTTGAACGGATTCACACCGGACACATAGCCGCTGACGCCGCAGGCGAACTCAAAGAAGTAGAAGAGCTGTCCCAGGTAAAACTCGTTCTGCTCCGGAATGTTGATCATCAGGTTCGGCACATTTCCGTCTGTGTGAGCCAGGACTGTTCCGTTCATGGCGCTCTTGTTTACAAAGTCCATGTTCTTTCCTGCCAGATAGTTCAGGCCGTCCAGATCCACCGGCTCCTCGCCGATCAGGATCTCTTCCCTGGATGTCTCCACATTCAGCACGGTCTCGTACATGAGACGGCTGCCGTCCTGGATGAACTGGCCCATGGAGTGGAGGTCTGTGGTCAGATCTACAGATGCCGGGAAGATACCTTTCTGGTCTTTTCCCTCGCTCTCGCCGTAGAGCTGTTTCCACCACTCAGATACATAGTGGAGGCTTGGCTCGTAGTTTGCCAGCACTTCCACGGATTTTCCTTTTCTGTGAAGGATGTTGCGGATAGCCGCATACTGCATGGCATCATTTTCTTCAAAAGGCTTGTTCAGCGCCAGCTCTCTTCCGGATGCCGCGCCCTCCATCAGCTTCTCAATGTCCGCGCCGCTGACTGCGATGGGCAGAAGTCCTACAGCTGTCAGCACGGAGAAACGGCCTCCCACATCGTCAGGCACAACAAAGGACTCATATCCCTCCTCTGTGGCAAGGTTCTTCAGAGCTCCTCTGGCCTTGTCTGTAGTTGCGTAAATCCTCTTTGCCGCTTCCTCTTTGCCGTACTTCTTCTCCAGCATCTCTTTAAACACGCGGAACGCGATAGCCGGCTCTGTGGTAGTGCCGGATTTTGAGATGATATTTACAGAGAAATCTCTGTCTCCCACCACGTCGATCAGGTCTTTCAGGTAAGTGCTGCTGATGCTGTTTCCTGCATAGTAGATCTCCGGCGTCTTGCGGATCTCTTTGGACACATTGTTGTAAAAGCTGTGGCGCAGGAACTCGATCGCTGCTCTTGCTCCCAGGTAGGAACCGCCGATGCCGATGACGATCAGGACATCTGAGTCGCTCTGGATCTTCTCAGCCGCTTTCTGGATGCGGGCAAACTCTTCTTTATCGTAATCTGCGGGGAGATTTACCCAGCCAATATAGTCATTGCCGGCTCCTGTCCCGCTTACCAGGACATTCTTGGCATTTTCCGCAATCTCTTTCATAGACTCTATTTCATGGTCTTTGATAAATGACTTTGCCTTTGAATAATCGAATGTAACTTTACTGCTCATGGTAAACCCTTCTTTCTCTCTTCGTTTTGTATACTGTGGTTAAAAAAACTCATATCAATTTTATTTTACCAGTATTACTCTTCATAATCAAGCCAAAAACTCCTCCAGTATCTCCCGGATGCGGACCTCTTTTGACACCTCGTCCTCGCCTTTCCCGGCCTTTGCCCGCGCCGCTTTCGCCTCTTTCTGAAGCCTGTCCTTTCCGCTCTGGCGCTTTCTGGCCTCCAGAGCCTCCGCCTGGGCGATCTCTTCCACACCCGCCTGGACAGCTCTCACCTCCGCGTTCTCCAGCCCCTCTTCGCTCTGCCGGGACTGATCCGGCCGATTCTCAGGTATCCCCAGTTCCGGACCGCCGGCCGGATGAAGGATCTCCGGCTGGATCTCCCGGGCAGGCTGGATCACTTCGGGCTGCGGCTCTGCGGGGCGCCGGATCTCCGGGCGCTGTTCCCGGTCAGAGGCATACTGCGCGTTCGTATCCGGCGGCGCCATTGCCCGCCACTCGTCTTTCACCCTGTCTGCCTGCGCCTTCTCATACCGGTGGGCGCAGACATTTTCCAGATAATCCACCATGTAATTCCTGATGGCGCCAAGCTGGTACTTTTCATCACTTGTGAGCTGGAAGAGGAAGATGAGGATCCCGCCTCCCGCTCCCGCCGCGGCATACTGAAGCACCTGATCCCCCATGCCGCGGGCAGCATACCAGCTCACGGCGCCGGCCAGTCCAAAAAGAAAGCACAGCCATACACCCGCCTTCTCCAGCCTTCTCCACGTGTGGAGCCGGAGCCCTCCGGCCCGGTATTCATACAGATATTTCTCCACAAACACCTCCACGTTCTGGACCCGGTCACTGACCATACAGGCATGTTCAAATTTTGCCTTCACAAGCCGGATCAGGGGGTGGCTGCTCTTATTCATATTGCCGGACGCCCGGACCAGCCTTTTCAGGGAGACAGCGGCAATTATCTTGCTGATCACCCCCACAGCTGCGGCTATCCCCATAAGGATAACCATAATCTGTCTGTCCAATACCACTTCTAACATGATCTAACCCTCCTTCTTTGATTTGATTATACTCAAATCCGGGAGGGAAACCAGAAAAACCGTTCTACACATTTTGCCCGGAAACAGGGGATTTCCGGCGTTTTCTGGCAGGTCCTGGCAGCGCCTTTACATGCCTTTTTCCGTCATCTTGGAAAGTAGCGTCTTCACAAGCCTTACGCTGTGGATGATCGCCTGCTTTTCAAAGGCAGGATAATCCATGGAAGCACTGTTGTCGGCTTTGTCAGAAATAGCTCGAATAATGACATACGAAATTCCATTCAGGTAGGCTGCATGCGCAATGCCCGCCCCCTCCATCTCCGTGCAGAGGGGATCAAAATGGCTCTTGATCCTCTCCTTATCTTCCACATCATCGATAAACTGGTCCCCGGACACGACTCTTCCCGTAAATGTGTGGATGTCCGGGTTGGCCTCCTGGTTGGCTTCTTTTGCCAGCTCCACCAGGCGGGGATCTGCCTCAAAGGAAAACACGTCCATCCTGGGGATCTGTCCCACCGGGTCTCCGAACTTGGAGGCGTCCATGTCATGGTACAGGGCATCCGTGGAGATCACGATATCTCCGATATCGATGCGGGCGTCAAGAGATCCCGCGATCCCTGTATTGATCAGCGCGTCCACTCCGAACTCTGACGCCAGTATCTGAGCACAGAGAGCGGCGTTGACCTTGCCGATGCCGCTTCGCACTACCACAGCGTCCCTGCCGCACAGCACGCCTTTTACAAATGTCATACCCGCGATCTCTTTTACCTCTTCTGTCTGCATCTCCTCTTTTAAAGCTGCAACTTCCTCTTCCATGGCTCCTATAATTCCTATCATACCTGCTCTTCCTTTCTGCCATATCCTATAATGATATATTATAATTCTGATGGTCTTCTTTTTCTGCCTTTTCATTATAGCGTGGGAGGGGAAGGTTTTCAATCAGGAGGATGGAAGGGCATTGCTTTTCCACGTCTCCCGTGATATGCTGGATCATACAGATAGCAGCCGCACAGCGCTGTTTTCCTGTCACATTACGATCATCTATCTGTATGGTTTCAGTTGCAGATATTTTCTATCCATATTCATCTGCATATCACTGTCCACATCGGACAGATATCCAACGAATACTTTTCCACATAAAGTTACAATCATAATTTATGATAAAATCAAGGCAATCTGCTATCTGTTATGTTAAAATAAAGATACGAAAACAGTTCCTGTACCGCCGATTATTTCGGCGATGAGCTGATCCACTGGCTGGGCATCCCGGAGAGGGCTGTCCGCTCTGCTCCCACAGAACTGGTAGAGCTGGAGACGCGTCACATGTACCAGGATTTCCTATATGAGATGGAAAATGGTCTCTGGTATCACTTTGAATTTGAGAGCGACTCTGTCTCTGTCCATGATCTGCGGCGCTTCCGCGAGTACGAGGCTTCCACCTCCAGGCGGATCAATGGCCCGGTAGTCACCTACGTCATCTGCTCGGCCAAAGCCAAGTTGATACGGGACAGCATCACCGAGGGGATCAACACATACCGGGTCCGCCTGATCCGCCTGAAGGATCACGATGCAGGCTCGCTCTTTTCCCGGCTCTCCAAAGGCAGCGGCTCTCCTGTGAAGCGGGAAGACGTGATCCCTATGCTCCTCTCGCCCCTGATGGGAGGCAGCACCGAGCAGAAGGACCGGATCTTACATGGGATCCAGTTCCTGCGATCAGCCGAGGGCTCTTTTGACCTGGACGAGATCAAAAAAATGGAAGCAATACTCTACGCTTTCGCAGTAAAATTTTTGAAAGACGATGACCTGGAGACAATAAAGGAGGCGATTGCCATGACAAAACTTGGACAGATGATATGGGATGACGCAGTGGAGAAGGGCCGCGAGGAGTGGACCCGCATCGGACAGCAGCAGGCATCTGAGCGTTACAGCCGTCTGATCCTTCTTCTAAACAGCGAGAAAAAGGAAGATCAGATCATAAAAGCTGCTTCTGATCCCTCTTATCGCGAGAAACTATATCAAAAATATGGTCTCTGATATCGCCCGACAGGCACTGCCGGCTGCCCATAGCACGGCTGCTGATGTGGACATTGATTTAGACCTGTCTTTTTGATATAATTCCTTCCATGAACACATTACCTTCTCTGCGCAGCAACTTGTGCAGGGAGAACGAAAGACAAGGAGGCTTTTAATATGATACAGTTTAGACCGCAGGGCGTCTGTTCACAGATGATCAACGTGGAACTGGACGGCGATACAATTAAATCCGTACAATTCGTAGGCGGATGCGCAGGAAACACACAGGGCGTTGCCCGTCTTGTGGAGGGCATGAACGTAGATGAGGCCATCGCGCGCATCGAAGGTATCCAGTGCGGCTTCAAACCCACATCCTGTCCCGACCAGCTGGCAAAAGCGCTTCGCATGGCAAAAGCACAGGAGAACTAATCAAAAACGCTTAAAGCTAAATTGGAAAGAGAGGACTGCCGCCATTCTTATCTGTGGCAGCGCCCTCTCTTTCGTTTAGTTTTTTGGTTTTCTTGTGCGTTCTCTTATGTCCCGCCAAGCTGCTGTATCTGCTGCTTCACGACGACTTTAGCCCTTTCGGGCCTGTATGACGGCTTCTCAATGTAAGGAAAAAATAAAAATTTTGTTTGTTTATTGTTTCCGGGTGCACCACGAAGCAGCAGATACAGCAGCTCGGCAGGATGGATTGGTTCCCATTCGGGTTTACGATTAAAAAATCGTGTTTAAAAAGTTCTCTTGGTTTGGTTTTTTAATTATTTTTGTTTTTAGTTTTCTTCGGGCTAATCAATGTAGAGGCCGTTGGTTGAGGAACTACTCATGTCATTTCCAGCTGAGTGGATACAGCGAACTCTGTAATACCAGTCTGGTTCCACCTCCAGCATCTTGCTTGTGCTGACAGTGTAGGTATTCTTGTTCTCCTTCTGCCAGGAATCTACATAATGCCAATAATCGTCCGCATCTTTTGCCCGTTCTACAATGACAGACACTTTAACGGATTCTACATCATGCTGGGCAATGGTTGTTCCCCCGGCATAAATCTTACCCGGCCCTAATTCTCTAAGTTTAGAATACCCTGTCTGCAGGTCTACACCTCTTGTCAAACTGCCCGCAATACCTGTAGATTCATCTTCGCATGTTAGATAGGAGCCGTCTAACATAGGCCTGCTTTCATTTGCATTTGTTGGGAATTCTGCCGTTATTGTAAGGCCCATTACTAACATAGCTGCGAAGCATACAGATATTAGTTTTTTCTTCAAGGTCATCCCTCCTTTTTTCCTTATTCTGCTTTTCTTTCCATATATTAAGACACATAACTTTCCAAAAACTGACGCTTTTTTTACAAAAAATGTAAATTATTTAAAATTTCTTCCATTTGTTCCCTCGTCATAATCCCTGTAAGCTGATAATGAACTTCCTGATATTCGAACTGAGCTGAATACTTTTTATCACCAGTTTCCTCTATCATATATTCTTGGATTAGAACTTGCACACTATTTAAAGGATAGCTATACTCCTGAATTAAAGTATCTTCGATATCCGCTCCCCACGCCGCATCTTCCTGAGAACAATCTATAATATATGAAACAATTTCTCCTTCATTATTATAAAATACATCGGCCACTCTAAGATCTGAATCCAGTTGCATGTCCATAAACTCCATATAGGGAAGCCTCTTTATAAGTCTGACCGGGTCGATTCCTAATTTATCTTTAATTTCTTGAAATGCAATCTCTTCTTCATCCTCACCATATTCTAAAATCTCTTTATCATCAGATTGTACCCTTGTAACCTCTCTCCCACCAAACAACTGCTGCGCTACTTCCATCACCCTATCCGGCCCACCGACGCCTGTAATCCCCACAGCTGCCACAATGACAACCACTGCCGCGACACCGGCCAGACGTTTGAAAAAGCGTTTCCTGACGGAGCCAGGCCTGGACGCGGCCTTGCTCTCCTCCTCTCTGGCCTTCTCCTGCTGGATCTGACGTCCAAGGCGCAGGGCTTCTTGATCTTCCGGTGACAGTCTGCGCACTGCCTGCTGCCGCTCGTACTCCTCTATCCTCTCGTACAGTCTCTCCTTTGCGCCGTCACCAGGAGACAATCTGGCAATCTCAGGATTCTTTTTCAGTTCTTCTTCAATCTGTTCTGCTTCTTTCTGCATCTGCTCCTCCATGAAAGCCGCAAACTGCTCTTCCTCTCTTTTCTCCTGGCAGGACTGTTCATCATTAAAATATTCTCTCATCAATTACCTCTCTGACTGTCTGTTTCAACCTGTGACCTATTCTTTTTCTTGACCCCCGACGTACTTACGTTTACAATTATGATAGAAACTAAAATCGGAGGAAACAAATATCATGAAACGTATTATTTTAACTGGCGGCGGTACCGCGGGCCACGTCACCCCGAATATCGCACTGCTTCCCCGGCTCAAGGAGTTACAATATGATATTCACTACATCGGCTCCTATAACGGAATCGAGAAGGAGCTGATCGAGCAGTTCGGGATCCCCTATCACGGGATATCCTCCGGAAAACTGCGCCGCTATTTCAGTGTCCAGAACTTTACAGATCCCTTCCGGGTGCTGAAAGGCTTTGGCGAAGCGCAAAAGCTGATCAAGCTTCTCAAACCGGATGTGATCTTCTCCAAAGGAGGATTTGTGTCTGTTCCAGTGGTTATGGCAGGAAAAAAGTGTAAAGTGCCTGTCATCATCCATGAGTCTGATATGACACCCGGACTTGCCAACAAACTTTCCATTCCTTCCGCAGTGAAGGTGTGCTGCAATTTCCCGGAGACAGTGGAACTTCTTCCCGCCGACAAGGCAGTTCTGACAGGATCCCCTATCCGTCAGGAACTTCTTGAGGGAGATGCCGAAAAAGCGCGGAACTTTACTGGTTTTACTTCCGAAAAGCCCGTGATCCTCGTGATCGGCGGAAGTCTCGGCGCTGTTGCTGTAAACAATGCCGTGCGCAGCAATCTTCCGGAACTTCTGAAAGATTTTCAGGTCATCCACCTGTGCGGCCGGGGCAAGCTTGACCCCACTTTAAATAATCAGAACGGCTATGTACAGTATGAATATATTAAAGACGAGCTGAAAGACCTGTTCGCCCTGACAGACATTGTCATCTCCCGGGCGGGGGCCAATGCCATCTGTGAACTGCTGGCACTGCACAAGCCAAATCTTCTGATCCCTCTCTCTGCAAATGCAAGCCGGGGCGATCAGATCCTGAACGCCCGCTCCTTTGAGCGTCAGGGATTCAGTATGGTTCTGGAGGAAGAGGAAATCACAAGTGAAAAATTCCTCTCCTGCGTCCACACTCTCTACGATAACAGGAAGCAGTACGCAGACGCAATGTCCAGCTCCCATCAGCAGAATTCGATTGATACCATTATTGAGTTAATCGAGTCTGCTGTCAATGAGTAGACGTATATCCTTTAAAAAACAGGTGTCAGAATGACACCTGTTTTTATGCTTCATGGATGTGGTCATATTCTTCACTGTAATGTTTCTTTATCCAGTTTCTGGCCCTGTACAGCATACTCTGCAGACTTTCCAGACTCATTCCCATACACTCCGCAACTTGTTTCTGTGGCTTTTCCATACAATACACAAGTGTAACTGCATCATACCATCTTCTGTTTCTGCGATAGAGCGCACCAAGAATCGTGTCAGCAGACCGGAGCACTTCCCGTCTCCAGAGTTTGTCAAAGAAAATTTCTTCACCGCTTTCACCCAAACCATATGCGCCTTCCTCATCTTCTCCCAGATCCAGACAGATAGCACGACTGTTATCTCTGATGTAATTCAAAGTAATATTCTTGGCTGTGGTGAGAAGCCAGTTTTTCGTGTTCTCCACTCTTGTGTGTTCCATGTAGATGTAATACCGCAGAAAAGTTTCCTGCATGATGTCTTCTGCGGCATACCACTCGTTTATGTACAGAAAGGCAGTCTGGAAAATGAGATCCTTATATTTCTCATAAATGGCATCAAATCCTTGTCTGCCTATGAACTCAATTCCCACATCAGTTTCCTTCATCTTCCATTTTTTTCTTTTTCCGATTACTGCCAGTCTTCTTTCAGCTTCGCCAGTATCTCGTCTCTGTCGGCGTCACTGAGCTCTCCCATCTCCCAGCCAAGCCCCACTTTGTCATCTTTATAGCGCGGGATCATGTGCATATGGAAGTGGAAGACTGTCTGTCCCGCGCACTCTCCGTTGTTCTGCACCAGATTGTAGCCGTCACAGCCCAGCACATCCTTCATGCGGGAGACGATCTTCTTGGCTACAGGAAGCACTTTTTCTGCTGTCTCATCCGGCAGCGCAAAAAGATCCTCATAGTGCTCCTTGGGAAGAAGCAGCGCATGTCCCTTGGAGGCTGGTCCCAGATCCAGGATCGCGCGGAAATCCTCATCCTCGTAGATCGTCGCTGACGGAATCTCTCCATTTGCTATTTTGCAGAAAATACAGTTGTCATCTCTCATCTTTTTTCCCTCTTTCTTTCCTAAAATTATGATTGAATATTTTAACCGCCGATGCTAAACTTGAAGTCCAGAAAGGCGGTAAGAAACCATGTTCACAAATACAGATTACGACAAATTGCAGCAGCTGATGGCAGAATCACCGGAAAACCGCGTTCTCCTGGAGAAGCTCCTGGCTTCCCACGAGGAGACTGTGGCCTCCATCAGCCACGAAATCCGAAACCCTCTGACCCTTGTGTACAGCACGGTTCAGCTCCTGGAATCCCGTCACCCGGAGATTGCCTCAGACCGGTACTGGATATCCCTGCGGGAAGATGTAGAATATATGCAGCAGCTCCTTGCAGATCTGTCGTCTCTGAATCACAGCCGCACACTCTCCTTATCTGAGTTTTCTTTCCGCTCTTTTATGGAGCAGATCGTTCTGTCTTTTGCGGCCTCCTGCGCCGACAGTCCTGTCGAATTCACATCCCGTCTGGCCCCGGATCTCCCGGTCATTAAGGGGGACCGCATCAAGCTGCGGGAAGTATTTCTGAATCTCCTTCGCAACGCCCGGGAATCCATCAAAGGGACCGGCGCTATCAGGCTGGACGCATCCTGCACATCCACAGAGATCACCGTCACCATAGAAGACACCGGCTGCGGCATCCCGGAGGAGCATCTTCCCCATATCTTTGAGCCCTTTGTCACTTATAAAAAGGGAGGCACGGGGCTTGGACTTGCCATCGCCGACCGGACCGTCCGCGCGCACGGCGGCGAGATCGCTGTGACATCAGCGGTAGATACCGGCACCCGATTCCGCATCCTTCTTCCTGTATAAAAGTACAGCCAGTACAAATCCTGTGAGCAGCCCTCCGATGTGGGCAAAGTTATCCACTCCTGAGCTTGTAAATCCGTAGTACAGGGTGAGGACGATCATAACGATAATGCCCTGCCCCGACACATTCCCGATCTGTCCGTGATTGCGCACCGCAATATACAGAAGGGCTCCTATGATCCCGAATATAGCTCCCGAGGCTCCGGCGCTCACAGCGTAGTCTCCCGTTCTCATCTCCACCAGAGCGGACAGCACATTGCCGCCCAGTCCCGCAGCAAAATATATAAGCAGAAATTTAATCTTTCCAATGGTCAATTCCAGCTGCCATCCCATTACGCCCAGCATCAGCATATTGTTGACAAGATGGGAAAAGCCAAAATGCAGAAAAATGGAGGTAAACAGCCGATAGTATTCTCCCTCCTGAAAAAGAGGAAGATACATGGCTCCATTCTGGAGCATATAGTATGCATCCTCTGTCATCCCCCCGAAACTCAGAAAAATAAATACTGCCGCGTTGATGACGATCAGGGCGATGGTACAGAGTGCTTTCCTTTGATACATGCAAGACTTCCTTTCATTTTTTCTGCATTATTATACCATATATTCCCATTACCTGGATGTTTTTTCATAAAAAATTAGCATTTTGAAGTTCACAGCTCCTCCTCATCTATGAAAATTCCGTCCCACTCCCTCCAGGCAGGCTTTTTGTGTCGGCGCAGAAATTCCCGCACCGGTCTCCACATATTCTCCGTCTCCCGCATGATGCTGCTTCCCGCCTCCTGCTTTGTGATCCAGTCGTGTTCCGCCGTGTCGTATCCCGCCCTGGCCCTGTCTGCTGTTCTCTCATCGCTCTGCTCCTCTCTGCCATCCAGGATCGTCCCTCTTTCCCATTTCCGCTTTGCCTCCTCCTGCATCTCCTTTATCTGTCTTACAATTTTATGCAAGCTGTAATTTTCCTTCATGGTCTCCTTGTGGAGGAGGAAGGACGTCCGCACACTGGCGTCATCTCTGAAATCCGTCCATTGGACAAAAGATTCTGTCAGCCTGTGAAAAGCCTCCCACACATTCCACTGTCCTCCGGGATAATAGCAAAAAAAGTATGTCCCATCCTCCCAGAATATATACTCCGGGTCCATCAGGAGATGATCCGCGCATAACAGGTGTGCGTTTATCTCTCTTATCACATCCAAGAGGCTTTCAATAAACTTTAACATTTCTTTCATATCTATTTTATTTTCTTTGTATTTTGTCTTCAGTGAGGTTTTTCCGCTGATGTCATACTCGTATATACTGGCGCCCTCTTCGCCATGTCCCCGCAGGCATAAAAGTCCTTCGATATTGTTTTCCTCCAGCATACGCATCTGGTAGTCTTCTGTATAATCTCCCTGGCATTCTGCCACGAGAAAAGTAGTATCCAGACCTCTTCGTATGCTGACACACTCTATTCCATATTCTTTTTCGTCCATTTTTTCTCTTCCTCTTTTTCTTCATCCTGTGATTCTCCGTATTCTTCTTATATGATCCTCCGGCTCTGTCACGGCCGCCCTCTGGACGACCCGCAGACTGAAATACTTTCTGGACGCATACGCACTGACCGTGATTGTTTCATCCTCCACCTGTATATCCGCGCGGGCCCCCGGAAAGAAGATACATTTCCCCTGTATCCGCTGCTGGAATGCCTGATTCAGAAGAGAGGCATCCACCCCCTCCTTTTCCCGCGCCTTTGTGCTCCCTATGACAGCTGTCTCATACGCACATGAAGCAATTATATTCTTGTCATGGAAATAAAATAATAACAAAACAGTGCTCACAAGAAGCAGTCCCACAAGAGGCATCAGGCAGGCCGCCTCCACAGTAAGGCTCCCCTTACATCCCTGTAACCTTTTTCTTTTTTCTTTACTTTTATATCTGCTTTTCATATCTCCTTTTTATATACCCTCCCGGCGTCTCTCCTACGACCAGAAATATTCTCCTGCCAGCAGGTTCAGAAAGCCCGCGGTGATAAAGGGTGTCATAGGCAGGGCTGTCTTGCGGGACCATTTTTTTCTGATCAGACATAAGCCTGCCGCAAAGGCGAGCAGCACCCAGGCCGCCGCCATGACCTCCAAAAGACTCCAGATCCCCAGATAGATCCCAAGGGCCATGACCAGCCAGCCATCTCCGTAGCCGACAGCCTCCCCTGTGATCCTGGAAATGCCCAGCAGAGCCAGTCCGGCTGCCGCTCCCGCTGCCGTCGCTGCCAGATTCCTCTCATCCACCGCCAGGGCATAGCTGACTGCCAGTATATTGGCCAGTGCAAGGGCCAGTCTGGAGATCCTGCGGGAGTACATGTCATAGACTGAGATCCCCAGCAGGAAAGCAAGGCAGATCAGATTTTCCACTGACAGGACTTCCCTGACTTTTTCTGCATCTATCCACATTTGGAACATGCCCCCTTCCCCACGGCCTCCGACAGAGGAACTGCGTAGATGGTCCTCTTCAGCCCGCTGCAGCTCAGACTGGTGTGATATCTGTCTCCATAATCTGTGATGTACACGCCGCTTCCTGTCCCTTTATGGGCGCATCTCTCACAGGGATAATATTTTCCCTGGCTTTCGTTGCGCAGATCCTCAACGATCTCTGCCGGAACCATCCGGGCGGAAAGCTCCAGGTAATTGCAGTGGTAATCCCGGTGGTACACCATCCCGGTCTCTGTGATATAGACTGTCTCCTCATCCTCCGCAAGAAATCCTGCACGTTCATACCCTGTCCACCCTTTCACACGGCAGCTCTCCTCCATAGGCACCACGACATTCCCAAAGACCGGCAGCGGCAGGTACACGTGGTAGCTGGCCCGAAGCTCCATGATGCCTGTGTTCATGGACATATAGGATTTTTCGCAGTGCACGCCGCTGCTTCCGCTCTCCACAACGCTTCGGTCCAGCCGCTCTGCTCCCACCGCGTTTATAAGATCCTCTTCTATACTGCCTGCAAGGAGGACCGGCCTCTCATAGGCATTCTCAGCTGCGATCTTGCCCGCATACTGCAGGCCGCTGCGGATACTCGTGCGTATGGCCATGACTTCTGACATATAGCAGAGCGCAAGCACCGCAAAGAAGAAAAGGGGCATGGCAAAGGCAGCCTCCACTGTAATGCTTCCCCTTTGCCCTTTTTCCTCCCGGCTGCCTGCATCGATACCGCTGACAGAGCTGTGGGAGAAATGGCCGGCAGGCCGGATAACGCAACCGGGAATGCACAGGGACGCCCTCCTGAAAAAGCGGAAAACCTTCCGATAAAAAATATTTACATATGGGAGTATGTTGAGTTTATTATACGGGAGTACCATGCCAAAGCTCCTTTCTTCTGTATTTGGATGTGATATCAGGAGGGCGCCCCTGTGCATTCCCGCCCTGTTGCTCAGTTGTAGCCGAAATAAGTGGAAAAGTTGTAGCTGATCCCTCTTCGGAGGCTGCATCTGCTGTCAATCTCCATCTTTGTGATGCAGTGATCGATCCGAAACCATTCCATTCCCTTTTCCAGCCGCATATGTTGTTCAATAAGATCCAGGCTGCGCATGGAGGCCTCGTCTGCACTGGTGAGAAAAAGCAGGATCTGCAGGTACTCTTCATAATTCATCCCACTTGCTGTATCCTTTCCCTCGTTCCACTCCCCGCCGCTTCCCAGCGTCAGAAGTCCGGAGAGCTGAAGCTGCCAGCTCTCACTGTCTTTCACAAGTGGAACCCGGCTGCCGTTCAGCAAAGCCCGCAGGTCTGTCACGCTCTCCCCAAAGGACCATGCAAAGAGGAGGGCCTGGGTAACTGCCTCCACGATAGCCGGTACAGCCAGGAGGGCACACATGGCCACCGCCATAGCCGCTGCCTCTGCCCTCTTTGCGCTGTCCGTCTGGATATAAGCAAAGTTGGACACGGTTCGGATGAGCAGCAGCTTCTGCACCGTCTTTTCCAGATTTTCCATGTCCGATGGCTGGCCGCTGATCATATACTCCAGCTCATAGTCCAGTCCGCCTCCGCCCGGTTCCCTCTCTTCTCCTTCTTCCGGGACTGCCGAAGAAAAATGCTCCAGCAGATACACACCCAGCGCCAGTCTGGATATATCCCCCTGCTCTGCCACATCATCAAAACTGCCATATCCCTGTTCCAGCGCTCGTCCTGACGGCTGGTCGGAAGGAGAGATCCTCTTCTGGGATACCTGCCTGTCCCTGGGCATCACAAGAGAGAGAAGAGAAGACTTCTTCAGCTGTTCTACTGTATCCAGAGGATTGTTCTCGGCGGGAAGGCTCTGCTGCTGCCCTTCCAGAAGAGAGGAGAGTTCCCTGCCTTCCTCCTGTTCCTTCTCCTGGTAGAGCTTTATCTCCTCATCCTGGTTTTTCCAGATCTGCGCGTTTCCCAAAAGCCCTTCCAGCTTGTCCAGCCCATACTTATACTTTACCCAGCTGCTGACCTGGGACAGGAAGGGACTGCCTCCGTCATCCGATAGGATCTGAAGTCTTGCCATCTCGTGGTCCATGCCGCCCGCCCCGTAGCAGGACAGCCGGTCCCAGATCTTCTCCTCACTGTAGTTGCCGCTCTCATAGCTTCCCTCCAGGGCAAACAGTTCATACTCTTCCAGCAGTTCTTTTTGATATTCTGCAAAGACAGACTCTATGGCCCGGTTCGTATCTGCCCGGCGCCAGTTCTTCGCCGCCTGTATGGAAGCGCTCTCCATGAGAGAGCCTGCGAAGGCGATCAGAAGGATAAAAACGAGAGCCAGGAATGCAGTCATCTCTCCTCCGGGGTCTTCTGCCTTTCCCACAGTTCTATATACCTGCGCTCTCACTTGTGATCTTCTCAAAGATCGTCTGCACCAGGCTGGTGAGCTGGGATTTGAATATAAGTACAAGCCCTATGAGAACAACCAGGATCAGGATCACTTCCACCACGCCGATCCCCTTCTTGTCTTTCATCAGCTGTATCAGATAGTACATTCTCCACATAGATCTTCCTCCTTTTCTCCGTACTTCTTTATCCGTTTCTCTCTTCTAAAGTGAAATGGAGAGAAACGCCGGGACGATGACAATGACAAGCACCACAGCCAGCATGAGGAACATGGGGAGGAGAAGCTTGGTCCCTGCCTCCTCTCCTCTTCGCCTGGCAAGGGCCTTGCGCTCCTCAAAGGCGTGAAGTCCCTCCAGGCGCAGCGCGTCCGCCAGCCCCTTTGTCCCTTTTCGCAGATTCTGGGAGAGAAGGGCTCCTAACTTCATGTAGGTCTGCAGGCCGCACCGGCTGCCGAAGTTCTCATAGCACTCCTTCTCAGAAACGCCCCCGCACATCTCATTCCAGGCAGATACCATCTCCTCGTAAGCAGCCCGGGCTCCGTTCGGTCTCTCCCGCCTCTGGTAATCGTCCACAATTTTCTTCCATGCACTCTTGCTGCTCATGCCTGCCCCCAGGAGAAGATTCAGCTGGCTGACGATCTGGGGGTAATCCAGCATCATCTGCTGCTTCTTTTTTTCCTCCTCCTTTTTCTCATTCTGTCTCTCCAGACAGAACAAAAGGAGCACGGTGATCAGCCCCATCGCCAGCACCACCAGGCCTCTTGTGTTCATCGGATAGTGGTAGCTGATCTTCTGTCCGTCTATTTCCTGTGGCAATTCTATCGTTTCTTTTGTTTTGTTTTCATTTCCATATTCTATGATCTTGCTCTCAATCCTCTCGAGAAGCCGCTCCTCCTTTGTCCTGGAGGCTGCACAGATCCTGACTGTCACCTGGTGGGCGGCCTGTCTGGTCTGATCCTGGGTGTAGGTCATAAAGGCCTTCAGGTTCACCAGTACCCCTTCCGGCTCTTCTGCCAGTGCCATCTGCAGTGCATCCTCCTGTATCTCCCCGTTTATGGTGAGTACGTCGTATCTGTCCAGCTCCCACTCCACGGCAACGGGAAGATCCGGGATCTCTGATATCAGTGCCAGGTCAGCCGTAACCCGGTCCAGACTATCATTGTCTCCCAGGATCAGTATCTCAAGCTGATCTGCCGCCCTGTCAAAGATCTCTCTCATCTCTTCTTCCGTGTACTGCCTCTCCCCCACGGTAATATCCAGTATCCCCTCTGTTTGTTCTCCGTCTGCTGTGATGTGAAAGCTCTCGCTTCTGTCTCCCTGCCCATAGCTGTTCCTCTCGATCTCTTTCTGGTCTGCCGCCGACCTGCTGGCGTCTGCTGCCAGCAATGCCAGTGCGCCAAGGACAGACAGGAGTAAAATGAGAACCATCAGATTTCTATATTTACAATTTTTTGCCCGAGATACCAGGCTCCCAAATATACTGCCAGACATGCGCTCATCACTCCTGCTCCTATGAGATTTCCGTACAGTGCGGCCATAAATTCGGGAAAGCTCAGCTTCATGTATGCGATGATCCCAAAGGGGATCACGGACATCACTTTACACTCATATTTTCTGGCTGCAAGGATCGTGTCAATTTCTCTCTGCATCTCCATCTTGTCCCTTATCTGCGAGATGGAATCCCGGATGACCTTCAGGGAATCTCCGCCGCTCTTTTTTGCCGCCACAAAGACGCTGACAAAGCTGTGGAGATCCTCCTGATCCACTCTCTGGGCCCACTCGTACAGGATCTGGTCCATGGGGATCTGCAGATAGATCTGACGGATCATGTAGTCAAACTCCCGGTGTATGGCCGTATGTTCACTATATAGTATATTAATATCTTTTTTTGTTTCTTTTATTGCATTTTCCAATGAATATCCCACATTCAGTGATGCGGCAAGCGAACGGATCGCCTCCTGAAACTGGAGGGCGAACTCCCGCTTTTTCTTTTCCAGGCACTCTTTCTTCCAGTGTCTCAGATACAAGAAAATCCCAGGAGCACAGAGGAAAAATGCCCACACAGATTCATAATAGAGCCAGGAGACCAGCGCAAGAAATCCTGCATATTTCAGAATAGCAAACAGGTATTCATGGGGTCTGATATCCTGCTGAAAGTAATTTTTCTGTGTGCAGAAGAGGCCGGACTTTCTGCCACCTACCCTCGATGACGCCGTCTGTCTTTCTGCACTTTGTCTCCTGAAATTCATAGAGACAGCCCGTCTGAATCTCTCCGTCTTCATAGTCCAGCACCTCCACGATCTCCAGCACTTTTCTGCTCCTGTCCCGAAGCCTCCCCACATGGATGATGATATCAATGGCAGAGGCGATCTGCCTCTGTATCGCTGCCAGGGGAATATCCATCCCCATGAGCACCATGGTCTCCAGCCTTCTCAACATATCCCTGGGACTGTCAGAGTGTCCCGTACTGAGACTTCCCCTGTGTCCGGTGGACATGGCCTGTATCATGTCAATGGTCTCCGGCCCCCTGACTTCCCCCACAATGATCCGGTCCGGCCGCATCCTGAGCGCTGTCCGGATCAGCTGGCGGATGGTGATCTCACCTACTCCCTCCATATTGGGATTTCTCGCCTCAAGTCTCACCAGGTTGGGTACGCCCTGTATCTGCAGCTCAGCGTTGTCCTCGATCGTTATGACCCGCTCCCCGCCGGGAATAAACTGCGACAGGGCATTCAGAAGGGTGGTCTTTCCCGAACCGGTGCCCCCGCTGATAAAAATATTGTATCCGGCTATGACCAGCATTTTCAGAAAGCCTGCTGCCTCATCACTGACTGCCCCCATCCGGACCAGATCCTGCATGGTGATCTGCTCTGTTGGGAATTTCCGTATGGTCACCACCGGCCCGTTGAGCGCCACCGGGTAGAGGACTACGTTTACTCTGGAGCCATCCGGCAGCCTGGCATCCGCAATGGGCACCGACTCGTTGACCATGCGGTTGGCTCCAGCCACGATCTGCTGAATCACATCCTCCAGCCTGCTCCGGGAGGGGAAGCGCTTGTCTGTCCTGTAAATCTTCCCCTTTTTCTCCACGAAAATGTTCTGCGTTCCGTTGATCATGATCTCCGTGATCTCCTGGTCCTCGATCAGGTCCTGGAGCAGATCCAGCCTGCGGAATGCATTGTACAGGTCCCGGCCCAGTTCCGCCTTTTTCTTAAGCGGAATATACCCTCCGTCACTCTCCTCGTCCAACACCTGAAAGATCAGTTCTGTCAGTTCATCGTCTCCTATCTCTCTTGACAGATCCAGTCTGGCCAGCACCTTTTCCTGGAGCTGTTCTTCTGATATCACATCGTACCACCCTCTCTGCTGCATGCCCGCAGCCGGCCTGCTCGAGAGCTTCCTCGAACTGCCGGATCTTGGAGGAGGCCGCAGGGTCATCTGCCGCAGGCAAATGGATCTCATCACAGGCTTCCAGTATTCTGTACAGTCCCTGTACACTGTCACCGATATCCAGCACAAGTGTGTCGTATATACTTGTCCGCAGGATCTCCTCAAAGAGCCAGATCCACTCCCCGGGGGACACATCTCTTATATCATCCGGGATAACTGCCGGCGGCACATAGTCCAGGCCTCCCTGGTTTCTCACCAGCCCTGCCAGGACAGCTGCCAGCTTTTTCGATCCCTGCTTGGCGTAGTAGAGAAGCTCCGACATATTTCTCTGCCTCTCCTCCGGGAAGTACAGCCCTGCCCCCGCATAGGTCTCCATGTTCAGGTACAGCACATTTTCCATGCGGGACAGTTCTCTTCCCTTTTGGAGAGCCATCCTTGTCTGTCCGAGCCGCCGGACAGGTGAGTAAAACCCTATGATCCTTCCATTTCCTCTCTTGCGTATCCGGAGAAGATCCGCTTTCTCCTCCCTTGCCAGAAGCTGCACCAGACACATACAGATCTGCTCCCCTGACTGGTATTTGAAAATGGCGTCCATATCTCTTCTGCCTTCCCTCTCTGATGTGAGAAGAACGGTCTTGTCCGCCTTTTCCCCCTCTCCCTGAAGATCATACATTTCCCTGCATTCCTCGGAGATCAGCAGGATATCTACAGGCATCTGTGCTGCTGCCTCCTGTATCTGGTCGGGACTGCTACATGTTTTTACTTGAAAGGCAAGTTCCCTTTTCCCGTTCAGAAACGCGGCAAGCCTGGCAGCATACTCTGTATCCGGATCGCAGATGACCAAATTTCTGCTGCTCACATACATCCTCCTTACATGCGCTTTGCATGCACAAAATCCACTTGTTTTGTTTACAGTTCCCTATTCAGTTGTGCTTGTTTTGTTTTTGAATTCTCTGCCGAAAAGGCCTTGAATTACAGAAACATGTGTCAGATTTTCAACAAGATTTAATCAGATACAAGTTATGAAAACTTGTACGATGTATTATAGCCTTACACCGCACAAATGTCCATAGCTTTTTTCAAAATAAATTTTCTTTGTTAGATTTTCACAAAGATTGGTAGAGCACGATCCCGTAGAGGAGCGCAACCCCGGGAATTCCAAGAACTCCGGATGTCAAAAAGGACACCGGCCCCATCCCCACTGCCATGTCTACCCCGCGGGTTTCCAGAAAATAATTGACAAAGAAAATGACTGCCAGCCCCGCCAGGGCCCGTATCAGAAAATTCACCACCCACCCCGCTCTTTCTTGCGGCGTGTACTCCCTTCCGTCTTCCATATCTTCCACCGGCCTCTTTTTTTACATGTATATTATGGCCGTCAGGTATTTTATTCTCAATTTCTGGCTATACTGGAAATAAAGAGTAATGATCCGTGGAGGTGACTGCATATGAAGCTGTTCCAGCGTGGACGGGCAGCCGAGGAAGACATCTACAGGCGGCTGTCCTTTGACCAGGAAAATTTTGACATTGCCGAGGAGATCGCCCAGGCCCGCCAGGAGATCGAAGATGCCTACAATAATTTTCAGAATGCCTGCGATCCCGACCTGATCGACTGCTATATCTACCGGGGAAATGCAGCCTGGAAACGGTATTGTTTCCTCCTGCGGCAGGCCAAGGCCATCCACTCATAGACATGGTTTTCAAAAAAAGGAAGGGTGCCGCAGGATCTGCAGCACCCTTTTTAAAGTTCGATCTCAATCTTTCTCCCCGTCCGCTTGTAGGGGTGATACTTTACCCCCGCCGCGTCGAACATCCGCATGGATGCAGCCACGGACGGCGTCCCTTTGTATTTATTGCAGTCGTAGATGACTTCCTTGATCCCGCTCTGGATGATCGCTTTCGCGCATTCATTGCAGGGGAAGAGAGACACATACAGTTTGGCTCCCTCCAGGCTTCCGCCCCTGTAGTTCAGGATCGCATTGAGTTCGCTGTGGACCGTATATACATACTTGGTCTCCAGGGGATCTTCCCCCTCTCTGTTCCAGGGAAACTCCTCGTCAGAGCAGCCCGTTGGAAGGCCGTTGTAGCCCATGGAGAGGATCTTGTTGTCCTGGCTCACGATACAGCACCCCACCTGTGTGTTGGGGTCCTTGGAGCGCTGGCCGGACAGGATCGCCACTCCCATAAAATACTCGTCCCAGCTTATATAATCTTCTCTTTTGTTTGCCATAAAAATGCCTCCTGTTCCATTCCCCTGACATTCTGACTTTTCTATTTTGTTCCGAAAATGCGGTCTCCGGCATCCCCAAGACCAGGCACGATGTAGCCGTGATCGTTCAGATGGTCATCCAGGGCTCCGATATACAGATCCACATCCGGATGCTCTCTCTGCATCCTCTCTACTCCCTCAGGCGCCGCGATAATGCAAAGGAAGCGGATCTTCTTCACTCCTTTTGCCTTCAGAAGATCGATAGCCGCCGCAGAAGAACCTCCCGTGGCCACCATAGGATCCACCACAAAGACTTCCCTCTCGTCACAGTCTGCCGGCAGCTTGCAGTAATACTCTACCGGCTCCAGTGTCTCAGGATCCCGGTACAGGCCGATATGCCCTACCTTGGCCGCAGGGATCAGCACCAGCATACCTTCCACCATGCCGATGCCCGCCCGCAGGATGGGGATAATGGCAAGCTTCTTTCCCTCCAGCTGCTTTGCTGTTGTCTCACAGATGGGGGTCTTGATCTTCACATCTTCCAGTTTCAGATCCCTTGTAGCCTCATAGCACATGAGCGTGGCAATCTCGCTGACAAGGGCGCGGAAATCTCTGGAGCCAGTCTCCTCTCTCCGGATCAGTCCGATTTTATGCTGGATCAGCGGGTGATCCATTACGTACACATTTGACATTCTTTTTTCCTCCTGCACTTTTATACATTTATCACATGATGCCCCGCGGCCTTCAAAAGCCTGTTCATGACAGCGCTCCCGATCCCGTCAGATGCAAATGCTTCGCTGTAAATATATTCTGTCCCGTCATCGTCGAACTCACGCAGGATGGCGTACAGATTTGCAGCCACTGTACTCTCATCCTCCCTGGTGCCGATGCACTTTACATTCTCGTGATCATATCTGCCCATGGTCTCCTGTGTGGCTATGATCCCGACGCGGTGTCCCTCGTTCTCGCGGGCTGCGGCAAGTTCGCCTATCTTGTCCACCACCTTCTCAAGGGGTCCCTCCACCACCGTCATCTCCGCCCTGGGCGCATAGTGGCGGTACTTCATCCCGGGCGCCTTGGGAGGTGTCTTGGCGTCTGCCGTGAGGATAGTATGATCCACAGTTACCTCGCCCACTGTCTCCTCCAGCATCTCTTTTGTCACAGCACCCGGCCGCAGGATCATGGGTGGCTCCACCGTCATGTCTACAATGGTGGACTCCACCCCGATGTGGACAGGGCCTCCGTCCAGGATCATATCGATCCGCCCCTCCAGGTCATCCAGCACGTGCCGGGCCATGGTCGGGCTTGGCCTTCCCGACTTGTTGGCGCTTGGTCCGGACACATAGCCTCCGCCTGCGCGGATGAGCGCCAGCGCCACCTCGTTGTCCGGCATGCGCACAGCCACCGTTTCCAGTCCCCCTGTGGTCCCGTGGGGAACAAGTTCGCTCTTTTCAAAGATCATGGTCAGGGGACCGGGCCAGAATTTCTCCGCCAGGGCCACTGCCTTCTCTGGTACCTTCTTTGTGATGGGATACAGGTCTTCTAAGGAGGCGATGTGGACGATCAGCGGGTTGTCCGACGGCCTTCCCTTGGCGGCGTAAGTCTTTCTGGCCGCCTCCTCATCCAGGGCGTTTGCCCCCAGCCCATACACGGTTTCTGTAGGAAATGCAACCAGTCCGCCCTGCTTCAGGATCTGCCCGGCTGCATTTATTATGTCCATATTCATTTGTGTTTTTTCTATCTTTTCTACTTTTGTCTCCATGTCCTTTATTATAGCATCAATCCGCCTAATTTACCACCCAGCTTTCTATGCCTTTGGCAATGGCTTCTGCCAGCTTCTTCTGGTACGCTTCATCGGTCAGAAGAGCCGCCTCCTCCGGGCAGCTTAAGAATCCGCACTCCACGATCACGGTGGGGACTTCTGTCTTTTTCAGAAGATAGTATGTGTCATTTGCCTTGATCTTTCTCGTATTTTCCTGGTCAAATTCCAGGAGTTCCTTCTGCATGGCCTCTGCCGCCTGCTTCCCCTTGTCGGAGTGGGTAAAGTAGAAGACCTGGGCTCCCTTTACTGACGCATCGGAATAGCTGTTCTGGTGGATGCTGACAGCGACGGCTGGCTGGCGCTCATTGATGATGCGGATCCTGTTGTTCAGATCCTCCAGCTTCTTGTTGGACGCATCCTCATCTGCCAGCATAACGTCTTTCTCCCTTGTCATAACCACTTCCATCCCGTCCTTCTCCAGCCTCTCCTTTACTTTCAGGGAGATGGCAAGATTGATATCCTTTTCCTGCTCGCCCTGCGCCCCCACCTTTCCGGGATCCCTTCCCCCGTGTCCCGGATCCAGGACCACCAGATTTCTCCTTACATTCTCCTGCTGCACACTGACATACGTCCGGACTTTGTCTCCGGCAAAAAGAAGGCCGGCCAGCACAGCCAGCGCAAAAATAAGTTCCATGATCTTTTTCAGCAAAAAAGCACCCCCTGTCAGCCTATACCGGAAATTCCTTTTCAGGATACTCTAGTATATGTCTTCCAGAGGGCGCATATTAATGCCTTTGTCAGATTGATTTGGTCTTTAATTTACATACTGCAGGATCAGCTCCCAGATGTCTGATGTCTCCTGTCCCAGCCGCCATGCGGCTGTGCCGGCCAGCCCGTAGTCTTTCATAAGCTTCAGCCTTGGCTCCAGTGACTGGGCGTCCTCCAGCCACACCTCATAGGTGACGCCGTTCGCCTCCCAGGTAGCGTAATTCTGCTGTGTCGTCTCATCCCAGGTGATCTGGGCCCCTGCCTGTTCCACCACGGCCCTGGCGTCTGCCATTCCATAGGCTGTGCTGGTCACATTCATGGTGTATTCCGCGGCATCTGTGCCCTGGGCAGCGGCGATCTCCTCCTCTGTCTTGGGCGTCTCCTCCCACACTCTTGTGAAGAAGGGAACCGCGTTGATCACTTTCTCAGCCGGAACCTCCTCCAGCGTGTTCTCGATGCCCGCTTTCACGAAATCGTAGGAAGCCACTGATCCGGCCTCCGGAGAACCGCCGTAATGCTCATCGTAGCCCATGATGACCACGTAGTCTGCCACCGCTCCCTGCTCTCCCCGGTGATACTGCTGGTTGTAGTTCTGGGGAACATAGTTGTCCACGGAGAGCACAATGTTGTTCTTTCTGCACTGTACAGACAGCTCACGGATAAACTGGATATAGTGCTCGCCGCACTCCTCCGATATCATCTCAAAGTCCACATTGATGCCGTCGATCCCTGTCTGGAACACAGCTGCCATGAGCTGGTTGATCAGGTTTGTCCTGCTGGATGTGCTGGAAAGCAGCGCATAGGACTCCTCCTGGGAGCTGATGCCTCCGTCAAAATCCCGGATGGCCGCCCACACCTCGATGTTGGACTGATGTGCGTAATTCACATACTCTGAGCTGGCGATGGACTCCAGATTGCCCGATGTATCTGCCACATGGAACCATGTGGGAGAGATCGTATTCAGGCCCTTTGTGCTGGCGATCATCTCCAGAACGCTGCTGTTGGCATCGGAGTTGGTCACATTGTGCCATGCCATATTGATCACATAGTCTTTTGAGATATTTGTGTAAACAGGCTCCTCAAAGCCTCTGTCGTATGTCGTCTTCTGCTCGTCGCGGAGCCTGTTCTGCTTCAGGTATCCGATGAATCCGTCCTGGGTGCGCACCTTCTTCCAGTCGCCTTCATCCTCGATGACTGCCACTGTATCTCCCTTGGAGACCTCCGTCAGGATAGGGCTCTTCACGCCTCCCTGATAGCGCACCTGGGTGTCTCTTTTCACCTCTGCCACAGTCTCTTCTTTCTCTGTCACCACGACCGCTCTGTCCGGGTCTGTGAAGACTTCGTAAGACATATCTGTATACTGTGCCACAAAATCAAGCGCAATGTACGCTGTACTTCCTTCTGTCCTCAAAATGACATAGTCTGTGCTGGTTTTCTGATTGGCGAGAGTATACTCACTTGCCCCCACTCCTACACTGACTGTATCTGTCGGAAGCGTGTAGAGCAGCACGTTCTCACCTGGATCCCAGTAAAACCTCTGGTTGATGTAGTCCCGCACAATAGCGTACTCCACATAGGCTCTTCCGTCAGAGATCATCCCCCTTGGCTCAAGCACTTCATTATTCACGACAATAGCCAGCTGACCGTCACTTTCTATTCCATAATATTCATTCCTGTCAGCCTGCTGGTCTGAAGGGCCATACCGCCTCCACAAAAAGAACGCTGCAATAGCCGCTATGATCACTATAATGAAAAATCCTGTCTTCAGGATAAGATTTCTCTTTCTTCTGCGCCTTGACTGTTTCCGCCCGCGCGCAGGCCTCCGCCTTCTGCGTCTCTGATCCATGCTGCACCTCCCACACACATATACATTATTATACCAATCTTTGCAGCACACGTCATTATATATTTCGACATTTTCAAGACTTTTGCGAGGGGTGTCCGCACTGTCCGGTCTTTTTTCTGTCTAATTTTCTCTGGCAATGTGATGGAAGTACAATGCTTTCAGGTCTCCTTTCTCATTCAGGACATAATCCCGCATATAGCCGGAGTCCTCCCGCAGCATATGCGCCTGTACAATCTGTGTCGGGCTTGCCGGTTTCCCCTCAAGTTCTATGTATACTCCCTTTTTCTCGTAGCCGTTCAATTCTCTGAACAGCTCCTGAAATTCCCTTGTGTCTTCCGGCATAACAGCCTCCTTTTTCTGCCCGGACGAAACTTTTCCCGCCCGCCGCATAAAATGGAATATAACTAAAACATCTGAAGGTATATCTCCTTTTTGGAAGTGCGTGATATATCAGGATACACCTTCACACAGAAACCGTACTCTTCTGACTGCGCTGCTGTCCTCTGGACCTGCCCCTGTTGAAAATTCTGAACATAACATAAACGGCAAAATCTGATTGAAATCTTAAAATTGATAAAAATTTATTTTATCTGACATTTTTGGAAATAAATGGTTGATAAGTTACCTGATCTTGTTTTGAAAACCCATGATAAATAAATCTGATATGCAGATCCATTCTAAGAATGTGTGAATTGGGAATACTAATTTCTGTGTCTGTATTATAGCACCGTCCATTATGTTGACGCAAGCTTTTTTTATTTTTATTTTATTGAACTATACTTATGCCTTATGCTATACTGTGAAAAAGGAAGTGATACTATGAAGATTGAGAAGATCAATGACAACCAGATCCGCTGCACGCTTACACGCGCCGATCTGGCAGCCAGGCAGCTTCAGCTCAGCGAGCTTGCCTACGGAACTGAAAAAGCAAAATCACTTTTCCATGATATGATGCAACAGGCGGCATTTGAGTTTGGCTTTGAGGCGGACGACATCCCTCTTATGATCGAGGCGATCCCCGCATCAGCGGACTCCATCGTGCTGATAATCACGAAAGTCGAAGATCCGGAGGAACTGGATACCAGATTTTCTAAATTCGCTCCCTCACCCGGAGGTGACTGGGAGTCCGCAAAAGAAAACGCTCTTGAGAAGCTGGAAGGTGCGGAGGAACTTCTGAACCTGATCGGCAAAGTAAAGGAAAGCGTCTCCGCTATATCGGAGAAACCTTCCAAGGATACTGCCGAGGAAGAAAAGAAACCCTCTCTTCGGTTCTTCTCTTTTGAGACCATGGACCAGGTGATCCAGGCAGCCCATCTGCTGAAATCCATCTATTTCGGTTCCAACACATTATATAAAGACCAGAAGGCAGATCTTTACATCCTTGTGCTGACACAGTCTGATCTGAAGACAAGAGATTTCAACCGGATCTGCAACATGCTCTCCGAGTACGGTTCCCTTGAGAAGGCGTCCAGCGCCTCTCTGGCCTTCCTGGAAGAGCACTGCGAGATGCTGGTGTCCGGCGACGCCGTACAGCAGCTGGCAGAGATTTAAAAAAGTACAAAAAGAGAGCAGCCGTTAAGCCAATGTCATTTAGTTAAGGCACTGAAATGATAACTCTCTTTTAGGCAGAACTTG
>NZ_CAUGIN010000019.1:0-55164 GCF_959599685.1 Lachnoclostridium phocaeense | reverse complement strand
TTGTCTCTTCCTTGCATGTCAGGGGTTAAAATTCGGTATTAACCGACAACCCCTTCTTTGCTATTAATTTGCTCTATACACTTCTGCGTAATAGACGCCGGAAGCCAATGCCGTTCCGTGGTCATTTACAAAAATATCGATCACATTACCCTTGATGGCGCCGCCGGTATCCTCGGCGGTGTAGACATGGCCGTTAATGATGACCTGTGAGCCAAGAGGGATGACACTGGGATCTACCGCGATAGTCCGCCCTGCTGTGGGAACGGTGCCGCTGGCTGTGCTGCTGCCTCCCCAGCTGCCTGTGCAGTAGAAACAGGGACAGTAGTGGGTGATCCTGAACCTTCCAAGACTCTGCTTGCCATCGGTGGATACGTTGCCTCCGCCGGTGCTGCCGCCTCCGCTTCCGCTGGAAGCTGCTTTTTCAGCCTCAGCCCGCTGCTGGGCGAGAAGTGCTTCCGCCTCTTTAGCTTTCTGGATCTGGCTGTTGTACTCTGAGATCTGATCGGATTTTGAAGCGATCTGCTGTTCAAGTTCTGACCGTTTCGTGTTCAGTTCTTCCTCCATCTCTGCCAGAGATGCCTGCTGTTCCTGGAGGGCATCGCCCTGTTCTTTGATTTCTTTCTGGGTATCTTCCAGTTCCTGGAGCATATCCCTGTCGTATTCACTGACATTCTGAACAAAATCGGTCTTGTTCAGAAAATCAGTCATATCTTCCGCTGAGCATAAGAGCTCAAGGAATGTGGTGTCGCCCGCCTCATACATATATTTGATGCGGAGCTTCATTGCCTCGTACTGTTCCTCGCCTTTCTTCTGTGCTTCATCCATCTGTTTCTGCGTTTCTTCCATGGCAGCGGCGGTCTCTTCCATTTTGGCCGAGAGCTCTTCGATATCGCTGCCCAGACTATTCAGTTCATTGTTCAGGCTGCTGACCTCATCTTCGAGGGCGCCCTTTTGTTCTTCCAGTTCTTCCGTAGAAGGTTCTGCGTATACCAGAGTGCCTGTACACCCCATGGCTACGACACATCCGGCCACAACGCCGGCCCGCAGCATGCGCTTGAATTTCGTACTCATCATATATACATTTCCTTTCTCTCGGCGAGTTCCCTGTGCCCGCATACAAAATTTTCCGTATCCGGACGCTTAACTATTATACAACAAATTGCTTTATTACGCAATTTTTGTTATGATAATTAAGAATTATTTTAGAGAATAAAACAGACCCGGGAGGTAGCGGAGTTTATGAAAAAATATGAAGAAGAAAAGTACAGGATGGAAAACATAGAAGACAAGATTTACCCGTGGGTGAAGGAAGAGCTGCGCGACAGCCACGCACTGAACGGGAAAAATATTTCCGAGAGGGACACCCCCCTGATCTCCTTTGTGGGGGACCTGACAGTACTTCTGGTCATACAGAGGGGAGAAGACGCATATGAGATCATAAAGGACAATATGCTTCCGCCGGACTGCGACATAGAGAGGCTCTACTACAAGGCATGCGAAAATCTTGCCAGAGATGTGGAATTTATCTTCGGCCACACCTGGTACGGAGGCTATGCTGTCCTGGCAGACGGACACCATGAGGCCAGCTCCCTGTGCCTGCGGCATATATGGGATGTGTGTGCGCAGAAGCTGGACGATGACCTGGTGATCATGGCTCCCTCCAAGGATATGGTGCTCTTTGTGCCTGCAAAAGAGGAGGAGAAGCTGGAGCGGATGGTCGAGTTCGGCAAAGAGGCCTATGACAGGAGTGACGACAAGGTGAGCAGAAACCTGATGATCTTTACAAAAGAAGGGAAGGAATTACTGGCATATGACAAAGTGCAGCACTAACGGGTACAGGATCAGGATGATAGGGCTGGACATGGACGGTACCCTCCTGACAACAGAAAAGGAGCTGACAGAGCACACGAGGGAGGTGCTGCGGGAGGCCATTGACAGGGGAGTCGTAGTGCTCCCCGCCACGGGGCGCCCTCTGGCAGGAATTCCTGAGGAAGTGCTTAAGTTTCCCGGGGTGCGGTATGCTGTGGCCTCAAACGGCGCCAGGATCGTGGATCTTAAGGAGAGCCGGGTGCTCTATGAGGACCTTGTCCCCTATGAGACAGGGCGCAGAGTGTTGGAAATATGCAGCCGCTATGACTCGATGCTGGAGATATACTATGACGGGGTGGGATATGCGGAGGAGGAGAAGCTGAAGCATCTGGACGAGTACGTGCCCAGACTCCCGATGGCCCGCTATATAGCATCCTCCAGGCGCCCGGTGGCGGACGTCAGAGCCATGCATGAGGAGAGGAAGGCTCCCACTGACAAGGTCCAGGCTCTGTTCCGGACGACAGAGGAATGTAAAAAAGCCTGGAAAGAGGTAGAAAAAGAAATCCCTGATATTGAAATAACAGGCGCTTTGAGCAATAATATAGAAGTGAATGCGAAAGGCGTGAACAAGGGCAGAGGACTTATGATCCTGGGAGAGCTCCTGGGAATACACAGAGAGGAAATCATGGCAGTGGGAGACGGCTCCAACGATATTGCCATGCTCAGGGAAGCGGGGCTTGGCGTTGCCATGGAAAATGCTACGGAGGCCGTGAAGGCTGCGGCGGATGTGGTCACGCTTTCCAACGACCAGGAGGGCGCTGCGGCGGCGATCGAGAAGTACGTCCTGCAGGCGCTGCGGAAGAATGCATAGAATGATAAAAAATAAAGGAGATAGAAAATGTTAGATATTATCAAAGTCATTATCCTTGGCATAGTGGAAGGAATTACAGAGTGGCTTCCGGTCAGCAGCACCGGTCACCTGATTCTTGTGGGAGACATCCTTCAGCCGGATCTGAGCGATGCCTTTATGGAGATGTTCAACGTGGTCATTCAGCTTGGCGCCATCATGGCGGTCGTGGTGCTCTATTTCCACAAGCTGAATCCGTTCTCTCCGAAAAAGACGCAGAAGCAGAAGCTCCTGACATGGCAGATGTGGATCAAGGTGCTGATCGCCTCCGTGCCGGCAGCAGTGGTGGGTCTTCTGTTTAACGATTACCTGGATGCCATCTTCTATAAGCCTCTTCCGGTGGCGGTCATGCTGATCGTATACGGTGTCCTTTTCATCGTGGTGGAGAACCGGAACAAACACGTTCGCCCGAAGGTGACAAAGATCTCAGAGCTGTCCGTCCAGATGCTGGTCTGGATCGGCGTGTTCCAGATGCTGGCACTCATCCCCGGAACATCCAGATCCGGCGCTACTATTGTGGGCGCCCTTATGATCGGGATATCGAGGGGCGTGGCGGCAGAGTTCACCTTCTTCCTTGCCATTCCGGTCATGTTCGGCGCAAGCTTCCTGAAGCTGATCGGCTTTGGACTCTCCTTCACGGCGAAGGAGGCGGGCCTTCTCATCCTGGGTTGCGTGGTTTCCTTCGGCGTGTCTGTATTGGCGATCAAGTTCCTGATGGGATACATCAAGAATCATGATTTCAAAGTGTTTGGTTACTACAGGATCGTCCTTGGTGCGATTATTATAATCGCGGCCATCGTTCAGATGATCATTGCATAAAAAATTAGTGGTTTTTTCTATGAATTATATAGAAAAAGCCACTTGTTTTTTGTTCGGAACATGTTAGAATATTTACTGACGTGTATCTTTATGCATTAAATGTGAAAAAATATATTCTGGAGGGAAAGGATTATGAAGATGAAAAAAGTAATGAGCATGCTGCTGGTAGCTGCATGTACGATGGGGCTTGCAGCCTGCGGAGGAAGTTCTGAGGGAGGATCAGAGGAGGACAACACACTTGTCATGGCTACAAACGCAGAGTTCCCGCCCTATGAGTACCATGAGGGTGACGAAGTGGTAGGTATCGATGTGGATATCGCTGCGGCTATTGCCGAGGAGCTTGGCATGGAGCTGCAGGTGGAGGATATGGCGTTTGACGCTATCATCCCGGCAGTTACAAGCGGAAAAGCAGATATCGGGGCAGCAGGCATGACTGTCACACCGGATCGTGAGGAGAGCGTGGCTTTCACAGACACTTACGCTCACGCCACACAGGTCATCATCGTGAAAGAGGACAGCGAGATTGCAGGCCCGGATGATCTGACAGGAAAGACCATCGGCGTACAGCTTGGGACAACAGGCGATATCTACGCTACAGACATCGAGGATGCCACAGTAGAGCAGTACAACAAGGGATTTGAGGCTGTGCAGGCACTGACACAGGATAAGATCGATGCGGTTATCATCGACGGCGAGCCGGCAAAAGAGTTCGTGGCAGAGGCCGAGGGGCTGAAGATCCTGGACGAGGCATTTACAGAGGAAGATTACGCCATCGCGGTAGCAAAGGATAACACAGAGCTGGTAGATAAGATCAACGATGCCCTGGCTACACTGAAAGAGTCCGGTGAGCTGGATGAGATCATTGCGAAATACATCACTGCGGACAGTGAAGCTGACGCTGAGTAAAAGAGAAAAGGTGTAAGAGATGTTGCAGGATTTGCAGTCAAAATTTATAAACAATTTTATAACAGACAATCGGTGGCAGTATTTGACAGACGGTCTCATTGTGACGCTACAGATTACACTGTGCGCCGTGATCGTTGGTATTGTTCTCGGTTTTCTGGTGGGAATGGTGCGTGCTACCCATGACCGCACCGGCAAAATGAAAATACTGAATGCCATCTGTCAGATTTATCTTACAGTGATCCGGGGAACACCGGTGGTTGTTCAGCTTATGCTCATCTATTACGGTATATTCGCAAGCGCGACTGTAAACAAGGTAGCCGTGGCAGTCATGGCTTTCGGTATCAACTCGGGAGCCTATGTGGCGGAGATTTTCCGGTCCGGTATCATGTCCATCGACAACGGACAGTTTGAGGCGGGCAGAAGCCTTGGCTTTAACTACCGGCAGACCATGATCTATATTGTCATGCCTCAGGCATTCAAGAATGTGCTCCCTGCACTTGGAAATGAGTTCATCTCCCTTCTGAAGGAGACTTCTGTATCCGGCTATATTGCCCTGCAGGATCTGACAAAGGGCGGCGATATCATCCGTAGCCGGACATACGACGCATTCATGCCTCTCATCGCAGTGGCACTGATCTACCTTATCGTGGTACTGATATTCAGCAAGCTGGTAAGCCTGCTGGAAAGGAGGCTGAGAAACAGTGATCACTAACGGAGAAGTTCTGATCAGAGTTGAAGATGTACATAAGGTGTTCGGTGGTGCCCTCCATGCACTGAACGGTATCACCACAGAGATCCGCAAAGGGGAAGTGGTGGTTGTCGTGGGACCTTCCGGTTCCGGCAAGTCCACCTTCCTGCGTTCACTGAACCTCCTGGAGGTTCCGTCCAGCGGAAAGATTTATTTTGAAGGTGTGGACATCACGGATAAGAAGGTGAACATTGACCAGCATCGTCAGAAGATGGGAATGGTGTTCCAGCACTTCAATCTGTTCCCTCACAAGACGATCCTGGAGAATATTACGCTGGCGCCCGTCAAGGTGCGCAGGAAGAGCAAGGAAGAGGCGGAGAAGCAGGCCATGGAGCTCCTGCAGCTTGTAGGGCTGGAGGAGAAGGCACATTCTTACCCGTCCCAGCTCTCCGGCGGACAGAAGCAGCGTATCGCCATTGTCCGCTCTTTGGCCATGGAGCCGGACGTGATGCTCTTTGACGAGCCAACATCAGCCCTGGACCCGGAGATGGTAGGGGAAGTTCTGGACCTGATGAAGCAGCTCGCCAAGGACGGCATGACTATGGTTGTTGTCACCCACGAGATGGGCTTTGCCCGGGAGGTGGGGACAAGAGTGATCTTTATGGATGCCGGGCAGATCAGGGAAGAGGCGGATCCTGAGGAGTTCTTTACGAACCCGAAGGATCCGAGACTTCAGGAATTCCTGTCAAAGGTACTTTAATATCGAAAGAACAGCGGATATACATGCTCAGAGTGTATATCCGTTTTTTTGTGCTGTGGGGACAAATCATTTGACATTGCGGGAAAAAACATGGACAATGAAATAGATCTTATGGAAGGGGAGAAAAACAGATGATAAAAGCAGTCCTTTTTGATATGGATGGCACATTGATCGATACAGAGAAATATCTGACCCGCTTCTGGCGGCAGGCAGCCAGGGAGCACGGGGTGGAGATGACAGTGGAGGACTCCTGCGCGCTGCGGAGTTTTGCCAGCCGCTATGCAAGCCAGTGGTTTGCGGAGCGCTTTGGCCGGGAGGCGGAATACTGGGAGATCAGGGAGCGCCGGAAGGAGCTGATGAGCCGCCATCTGGAGGAGAACGGCATTGAGAAGAAGCCTTTTGTGGAGGAGACACTGGAGAAGCTGAAGGAGGCGGGCTATCTGCTGGCCGTTGTGACGGCCACAGACGAGGAGAGGACCCGTCAGTACCTGACCAGCACCGGGATCATCGGATATTTTGACAGGCTGGTCTGCGCCACGATGGTGGAGAGGGGAAAACCCTACCCGGATGTATACGAGTATGCCTGCCAGGTGACCGGATGTAAGCCAGAGGAGTGCCTGGCTGTGGAGGACGCTCCCAATGGGATCCGTTCAGCCCGGGGAGCAGGCTGCCATGTGGTGATGGTGCCGGACTTGACAGGGGCGGATAAAGAGCTTGCAGGGCTTATAGACGGAGAGCTTGAAAGCCTCCGTGAGCTGCCGGCATTTCTGGGTGAGATGGGGATTTGAAATGGCAGCAGATGAAGAGACAGGAGACAAACATGAAGTACGATAGGATATACGAGGGGATCTTCCTGGAGAGACCCAACCGTTTTATAGCATATATAGAGATTGACGGCAGCAGGGAGACCGTCCATGTGAAAAATACGGGCAGATGTGCAGAACTGCTGGTGCCCGGCGCCAGAGTCTATGTGCAGAAGTCAGATAATCCGGAAAGGAAGACAAAATGGGATCTCATTGCTGTGTGGAAGGGCCGGCGCCTGATCAACATGGACTCCCAGATCCCCAACGCACTTGTGCGGGAATGGCTGGAGGAGACGGAGGAAGGGCGCGCCTTTCTGCCCGGGGTGACGTACCTGAAGCCGGAGTTCACTTTTGGAAATTCCAGGATCGACCTCTACGCGGAGGCGGGGGACAGGAAAGTCCTCATAGAAGTGAAGGGGGTCACTCTGGAAGAAGACGGTGTGGTGCGGTTTCCGGATGCCCCCAGCGAACGGGCTGTGAAGCATGTGGAGGAGCTGGCCGCTGCTGTGAAAAAAGGGTATGAGGCGGTGGCCTTTTTTGTGGTGCAGATGGAGGGAGTGGACTTTTTTACTCCCAACACAGATACCCACCCTGCCTTTGGAGAGGCTCTCAAGAGGGCGGCTGCGGCAGGTGTGAAAGTGACGGCATGGGACTGCCATGTGGAGAGCAGCAGCATCTCGATCCAAAGAGAGGTGCCTGTGGTGCTGGGGGAGAGGACCCTCTATGAGATCCGCAGGCCCCTGATCCACTGGTACCGGGAAAATAAAAGGGATCTTCCCTGGAGGGAGAACCCGGACGCCTACCGCGTGTGGGTGTCTGAGATCATGTTGCAGCAGACCCGGGTGGAGGCAGTTAAACCTTACTACGAGCGCTTCCTTGCTGCTCTGCCGGACGTGAAGGCACTGGCAGAGGCACCGGAAGATGTGCTGCTGAAACTGTGGGAGGGCCTGGGCTACTACAACCGGGTGCGGAACATGCAAAAAGCAGCCCGGCAGATCATGGAGGAGTACGGGGGTGTGTTCCCGGACCGATACGAGGATATTCTCTCCCTTGCCGGGATCGGAAGTTACACAGCGGGGGCAGTCAGTGCCTTTGCATACGGGCTTCCAAGGCCCGCGGTGGACGGAAATGTACTTCGGGTGATCTCCCGCCTTCTGGGGAGCAGGGAGGATATTATGAAGGCCTCTGTGCGCAGGAAGACGGAGGAGGAGCTTCTGGAGGTGATCCCGCCGGAGGCGGCCAGCGACTTTGACCAGGGGCTCATTGAGCTGGGAGCCCTTGTGTGTCTGCCCGGCGGGGAGCCAAAGTGCAGCCAGTGCCCGCTGGCCGGCCTTTGCAGGGCAAAGAGGGAGGGCACCCAGGGAGAGCTGCCGGTGCGGACCAAGGCGAAGAAGAGGCGGGTGGAGAAAAAGACCGTATTCATCTTCCGGGACGGCGAGGCAGCGGCCATCCGCAAGCGCCCGGCAAAGGGACTCCTGGCGGGCCTTTATGAGCTCCCCAATACAGAGGGACACCTGACTATGGAGGAGGCGGTTGCCTACAGCAAGGGGATAGGTCTGGCCCCTGTCCGGGTAAAAGAGCTGGGGGAGGCCAGACATATCTTCAGCCATGTGGAGTGGGACATGATCGGGTATCTGGTGCAGGTGGATGAGCTGGAGAAATCCTGCCGGGATGAGATGATCTTCATCCATCCAAAGACCGCGGAGGAGGAGTACGCGATCCCATCAGCGTTTGAAAAGTATGCCGAGTATCTGAAGATACGGCTCGGAAATGAAAAATACAGAGACAAATAAAAGAAAAACATAAAAAATAGCTTCCGCTTTATTCTGCGGAAGCTATTTGCTTACTTTTTATTGGATTTCCAGTGTGTAGGAACCCTGATCCTCTTTACAGGCGCTCGTTGTTCTCGCGCATGAACTTGTACTCAGCCACAGAACGGTCGAATCCCTGGATGTGGACATAGAGCCACTCGATGACTTTCTCCTGCACCTTTGCAACGAAAGCCGGTGAAGGTCCTTCCTCCTCCTGCAGCATATCCTGCAGGTCAGCGATGGTCTGCTTAAAGATCTCATGCTGCTCTTTATGCTTCTGGAAGCCAGGGTAGTCGATCTCCCTCTGGAGCTGCTCCTCAGCGGAGAAGTGGTAGTTTGTGTAGTCCTCCAGATAGTCCAGCGTCTTGACAGCCACGGACTTGTCATTGCTCTGCTCGCAGCTCTCCATGACTGCGTTGATCTTCTCGATGAGCTCTTTGTGCTGAGAGTCGATCATCTCATTTCCTGTTACCAGATTATCTGTAAATTCTGCATACATAATTTTTCCTCCTTAAAGTATACATTTATGGCAAAGGTATCAGACCCTTTGTATCGTGATCACACCGGCTGGTGGGAAAGGCTGGGCGCCTTTCTGGATGAAGGTACATACACAAACGGATAAATGACTCCCGCCATGACCATGGCTGCAAATACATCTGTCACTGAATGCTGCTTCAGGAACATGGTGGACAGAATGATCAGAGTGGCCAGCACATAGGCTGCCGGCTGTACCCACTTCTTCTTTTTCAACGCATGGCTGTGGCCGATGGCAAATGCGGCGGCCAGGGAGTTGAACACGTGGATACTTGGCAGTACATTTGTGGATGTGTCTGTCTGGTAAAGCCATTTTACTGCATCTGTAAAAATATTATCCCGCGGAAAGACCGTTGGCCGCAGATCCAGCCCGTTTGGGAAAATCGTGCATATGATCAGGAATATGGTCATTCCTGTGAACATGAACGCGCACAGTTTGTAGAAGCCCTTCCTGTCCGTAAAGAAGAAGTAGGCCATAGTCACTGCAATAAATATAAACCATAAAAAGTACGGCACGATAAAAAACTCCACAAAAGGAATGTAATCATCCAGAGGGGAGTGGATCAGGTAGTAATCGTGCTGTACGGCTTTTTCAAGGTAGACAAACCAGGGCAGATAAATAAAAACGTACAGCAGCACCCATGCGTGACGATACTTTTTAATGAGGTTTTTTGCCTTTTCAAACATATAGATACGTCCTTCCGATATGGTGCAAAATCTCCATATAAAAGATATATTTTTAGTTCAATCGGATTATAACACGAAAAAAAATATTCAACAAGGCGGTTCACGGTTTCTTAATAAAATTCAGACTCTTTTTCAAAAATCTGCATTTCATAGCCTGCCATGCCTCTTCGCATGGCGTGTTCAGAGTTCAGCGTCCACACAGCAACCGGGGTGCGGAAGAGGACCCGGCACAGCCAGACACCCGGCTCCGGAAGGTCTTTCAGCTTGTAGGAGATAAAGTCCGGCCTGCCCAGGAAATTGGACAGCATGTGCTTGACTAAAAACCGAAGGATGTAGGGCGCTGTGTCGTCGTCCGCTGTCAGGTTGGAGGACAGCTGCCCCCGCAGGATGTGGGGCGCGTGGAGGCGGAACCACCGCAGTCCCAGCGTGTTGAAAGACTGGATCAGGCAGGGGCCTTTGTAGTTTTTCAGCAGTTCATAAGTCTTCTCGCACAGCTTCAGTGATCTGCCGGGCAGTTTCAGCTCAATGAGAAGAGGGACTTTTCCATTGACACAGGAAAGGACATCCACAAGGAGAGGGATCCGCTCGGTGGTGTGCAGAAGAAAGAGCTTCTTCAGTTCATTGTAAGTGTGGGACTCTACAGAGCCGGGCACCCCGCACACCCTCTCCAGTGTGTCGTCGTGGAAGACAGCCACCTGCCCGTCTTTTGTCAGGTGCACATCCAGCTCAATGCCATAGCGGCAGTCCAGGGCAGCCCGGAAGGCGGCCAGGGAGTTCTCAGGTATCCGTTTGGCGGCGCAGTGGTATCCCCTGTGGGCAAATTTGGTTGCCCTGAATTTCCGCATCTCCCGGAGCCGGGAGCGCCGGGGCGAGATGGAGAAGAGATACAGGGCTGCCACGACCGCCAGTATGATGGCAGCAAAAAGCAGAATACGCATAGACATTACCATCCTTTCTTATGTATATGTTTCCCGTCGCCGGCAGGGACGATGACCCGGAGCTTTTCCTCTTCCAGAGACACCTCCATCTGCCGCTGCAGGAAGATGGGCTCCCCGTCGGTGTGCACGGGGAGGGGCATGTCGCTCTCGATCAGGACGCGCCTGCAGGAGCGCAGGCAGATTCCCCGTGCCTTTGTGTGCGCCCCATTTAGTGCCAGGGGCAGAAGACAAAGAGCCCTCGGCCGGGAGATGCCGGACGCCACCAGTACATTTAGTCTGCCGTCACAGGGATCTGCCTCCGGGCAGAACTTGAAGCCGCCACCTTCGAAAGGATGGTTCATGACTGTGGCGAACAGGACATTTGTAAAGGAGAGGGAGGGACCTTCATCCAGTGTCATCCGCAGGCGGGCAGGCCTCAGAAAATGCAGCCTGTCCAGGGCGATAAGGGCGTAGGTGAGCTTTCCCAGGTGCAGCTTGTTGAGCAGCGGCTTTAATTTAGATATGACAGCCTGGTGGCAGATGGCTGCGTCAAACCCAAGGCCTGTGCTGACAGCAAACCGCCTGGTGTGATCCCGGTACGCGATGCGGCCCACATCCATGTGGGCAAAGCCGGGTGGGGAGAGGATCAGGTTAAGGGCGGCCCCGGGATCCGGGGGAAGGCGGAAGAATCTGGCAAAGTCGTTGCCGGAACCCACGGGGATATAGCCCAGGGTAATCCGGGACAGATCCTCGATCCCATTTATGACTTCGTTGACCGTGCCGTCCCCTCCCAGGACCACCAGGGTGTGTTCTCCTTTGTCCCCTGTGATCTCTCTTGCCAGCCGGGTGGCGTGACGCTGGTATCCGGTCATATGGACCTGATAGGAAATGCCCCGCTCTTTGAGCACTGGTTCCAGCGTTTCCCATACCTGCTTCCCCAGGCCGGACCGGGAAGCCGGGTTTATGATGAATGTATACATAGGTTTCTCCTTTGGGATTTTATCTTCTGAAGAGAGTCGGATATGACCCACACATATGATAACACAGATGACGCTTTTTTACACCAGCTTCGTTTGGATTGGCAGCAGGTTTTAGCAGGCAGGGTTCCTTGACATCTTCTGCGCGAGATGCTATATTAGAGAAAATTGTATACATAATAAAAACTGTTCACACGTTTCTATGCATACGGGGAGGGAAGACAATGTTTAAAAGGAAGATCCGACCGGCCCAGGAGGAAATGACGGGAGTGCTCTACAGCGCACTCTTTCTGCTGATCTGGTATGCAGGATTGCTGCGGGGGATTCTGACCAGCGGCTTTCAGAGCAGCTATATGCTCTTTCTGGCAGCAGGTCTCATCCCGCTTTTTACCGCTGTGCAGACAGTCCGGCGGGCCCTGTTTTACCGCAGGCAGAGGGAGGAGATCAAGGCGGCGGGGAATGTGTCCCGGGGCCGTATTGTCAATGTGATCATGAAAAGCTCTCCCTATGAGGACAGTCATCACAGAACCAGATATCGCCGATATTACTTTCTGGAGGCGGAGGTGGCGGATCTGGTGACAGGGGTCATAAACCGGATGGAGAGCCCGGCCTACAGCAGACCTATCCACCGCTATCTGGCTTCGCCCGAGGTGACAGTGTACACGGACAGGACCGGCTGGAAACACTATATGGATGATTTCCAGTGGAAGGAGAGGAAGAGCGATCCGGGAATCTTTGAGGAGAACCGGGTGTTTGACGAGTACGGGACCGGGGCGCTGGTGTGCAAGGTCCTTGTTATCATTGTCATGCTCTTTATGCTTTTTCATATATTGTTTCCCGGATCCTGACAGACAGTAAGAAATCTTATCCCAGAAGAAAGAAGAAGGTTGTTCAAATGGAAAAAAAGAATTTAAAGCCCTGGATGGCTGTTGTGTTTGTACTGGCATTTGCTCTGGATATTTTTGTGCTGAGCGGCTTTTTGGGCATGTGGTTCGGAGTGTGGGGCACACTGCTCCACGAGATTATTCTTGCGGTGCTGGCGGTCCTGCTGGCAGCTCTGTTCCGGGCGGACCTGAAGAGAGTATTCCCCTTTAAGTGGCCCCGGGCGTCAAAGGTGGCGGGCACGCTGATCCTGTGGCTTGGGACCTTTCTTGCGGCCATGGCCGTGACGATGCTTGTCTCCTACTTCTTTCCGGAGGAAGTGCTGGGAGCCAGCCAGGGCGTGCAGGATATCGTGGTGAGTGTGCCGGTGCTGCTCTCTTTGTTCCTGGTGGCGCTGACACCAGCTATCTGTGAGGAGATGGCGTTCCGGGGCGGGTTTTTGGCCTGCCTGCGGGGGATGAAGAGCAAATGGGCAGGGATCCTGATCGTGGCCGCTGTGTTCGGCGCTTTTCACGGCAGCATCTGGAGGTTCATCCCCACCGCCATCCTGGGAGTGGCTCTGGGCTATCTGCTGGTGGAGACAGACAATCTGTTCTACAGCATGTTGTTCCACTTTGTCAATAATGCGGTGCCGGTGCTGCTTCTGGGGCTTCTGAGCTTTCTGCCGGAACAGGGAGGAGCAGGGGAGATGGAGGCTGTGCAGACTGCGATGTCGAGTCACCTGCCGCTTTTCTCTGTGGCAGTGTATATGATATACGCCTGCGGCGCTCCCTTCCTGATCTACGTCGGCAATTATCTGATCCACAGGGGCCAGCCAGGCTATGAAAAGGGGCTGTTCCCACGGGAAAAGAAAAAGACGCTGCTCGCCCTTCTGGGAGTCAGCGCCTACATTCTCGTGATCGGCGTGATCATGTGCATCGTGTCTTTTGGCGCCATGATGAGGTATATGATGCCATATTAGTTTTCGTTGTTTATGGGTCCTTGGCAGCAGTCCGTATGGAAAAGGATCACAGGCCGGCGAAGGGGGCAAGGCTCCGCTCCAGGATCCCGTTCATGTGGGCGATGGCAGTGCCATAGTTTGTCATGGGAACGCCGGCGTCCCTGGCACACGCCATTCGGAACTTCATTTCCCGCTCATTCAGCATGCAGCCGCCGCAGTGGATGACCATCCGGTATCCGGACAGATCCTCCGGGAATTCTGTGCCGCTTGTGAAGGAGAAGTGAAGATCTTCCGGCGCGGCAAGACCTGTGTGTCTCCGGATCAGGGCGGGAAGCTTGACTGTGCCGATGTCCCCGCACTGCCGGTGGTGAGTGCAGCCTTCGCTGACCAGTATATGATCCCCTTTTTTCAGTGTATCCAGAGCTCTGGCGCCTTCTGCCAGGGCTTTTAAACTGCCCTTGTAGCGGGCAAAGAGGATGGAGAAAGAAGTCAGAGGGATCTGGGGCGGCACTATGGAGGCCACACTGGCGAAGGCCTGGCTGTCGGTGATGACCAGGGCCGGATGGAACCCCGGTCTGCCGTCCTGGCCTTCCAGAGCGGCCTTCAGCTCTGTATCCCGGACGGCAAGAGCCAAAGCGCCTGTGTCCAGGATATCTCGTATGGTCTGCTGCTGGGGAAGGATGAGCCTTCCCTTGGGGGCGGCCTTGTCGATGGGGATGACGAGACAGACAAGATCCCCGGGGGAGAGAAGATCCCCCACAATGCGGCGGTTCTCCTCCTCCTTCGGAGCCAGGGCAGCGATCCGCTCCTTCAGCTTTTCTATACCCTGGCCGGTCTTTGCGCTGACTGGCAGCACTTCTATGGCGCTGCTGTCCGGGAGCTTTGGGATTTCCCCTGCGCTGTCAAGATCAGACTTATTCACTGCCACAAGGCAGGGGATCTTTTTCTCTTTGATCCGGGAGAGGATCTTTTGATCCTCCGCGGTGATGCCGGAAGAGGCGTCCACCACGAGGATGGCGATATCGGTCTTGTTCAGTGTCTGGTGGGCCTTCTGCACCCGCAGCGCACCCAGATCTCCTGTATCGTCCAGGCCCGGGGTGTCGATGAGGACCACCGGGCCCAAAGGCAGCAGTTCCATGGATTTGGCCACCGGGTCGGTGGTGGTGCCTTTTACATCGGAGACGATGGCAAGGTCCTGGGAGGTGAGGGCATTGATGAGGCTGGATTTCCCGGCGTTTCGCCGCCCGAAGATGCCGATGTGGACCCGCTCGGCGGCGGGCGTGTTGTTCAAGCTCATAGAGTCCTCCTGTTCTTCTGGAGATATTTTGTGTTTGCAAAGTGTGCGGGGCTGTGTCTCCTAGAAACGGAAATCACGCCGGTTGTTCTCGCGGATAAGGCGCAGATTTTCCTCCACAACAGCCCTGGCTTTCGGGTTGGGAACATTCAGGATCTCACGGTCAATGAGACGGTCGCCGATGGCCTTTGTCTCCGGGGAGGCGTAGTCCATCAGATACTCCTCCAGCGTCATAAGGGCGTTGGGGTGGCAGCAGTTCTGGATCTGGCCGCTCTTGCACAGGGACATGAAACGGTCGCCGGTGCGTCCCTCGCGGTAGCAGGCGGTGCAGAAGCTGGGGATGTAGTCCATCTCCATGAGCCAGCGCACCACTTCGTCCAGTGTGCGGTTGTCTATCACGTCAAACTGTTCGGAGCGGGCATCTTCCGGCTCTGGTTCACAGTAGCCGCCCACGCTTGTGCGGGAGCCGCCGCTGATCTGTGAGATGCCAAGGTGGAGCACTCGCTCCCTGCACTTCTGGCTCTCCCTGGTGGAGATGATCATGCCGGTGTAGGGGACAGCGATGCGGATACAGGCCACCAGCTTGGCGAAAGTGTCGTCGTCGATGCCGTTTGTAAAGGAGCTGGAGTCGATGTCATCGGCGTCCCGAAGGCGGGGTACGCTGATGGTGTGGGGGCCTACGCCGAAGGCTGCCTCCAGGTGCTCGGCGTGCATGAGAAGGCCGGTGAACTCGTAGCGGTATTTGTCCAGACCGAAGAGGACGCCGATGCCCACATCGTCGATCCCTCCTTCCATGGCGCGGTCCATGGCCGTCGTGTGGTAGTCATAGTCGTGCTTGGGCCCTGTGGGGTGGAGCTGGAGATAACTCTCTTTGTGGTAGGTCTCCTGGAAGAGGATGTAGGTGCCGATGCCTGCCTCCTTGAGAAGCCGGTAGTTGTCCACGGTGGTGGCGGCAATGTTGATGTTGACCCTGCGGATGGCGCCGTTTTTATGCTTGATGCTGTAGATGGTGTTGATGCTGTCCAGGTAGTAGTCCATGGTATTGTGGACCGGGTCCTCCCCTGCTTCCAGGGCCAGGCGCTTGTGGCCCATGTCCTGGAGGGCGATGACCTCTCTTTTGATCTCTTCCTGGGAGAGCTGCTTTCTGGCAATATGTTTGTTCTTGCTGTGGTAAGGACAGTAGGTGCAGCCGTTGATGCAGTAGTTGGACAGATACAGAGGGGCGAACATGACAATCCGGTTGCCGTAGAAGTCTTTCTTGATCTGCTCTGCCAGCCGGTAGATTTCCTGGTTCTTCTCCTCAATGTCGCAGTCCAGAAGAACAGCGGCCTCCCTGTGGGAGAGACCTTTTCTCTTTTTTGCCTTCTCGATGATCTCTGTGATCAGGGCTTCATTGTGCTTGTTCTCCTCCGCAAAGGCAAGCGTCTCCAGGATCTCCTGGTGGTTGATAAAGTCGTCCGGGTGTTTGGAATTTACATCATACATTTTTTTTATCCTCCTTGGGGTAAGTCCCTCCCTGTCCGGGAAGGCCGTATATTTACGCCTGATCAGGGCAGGGACGCCAGTCGCCCCTGTGGACTGTTATGCGGTAACCGATCTGTTCCATGCGCCTGGCAAGTTCCGAAAGCCCCTCCGCTGACTCGGCCCCTGTGTCCAGCTTGTTGTTGTAGAGTGAATAGTCCTTTCTGTGGCATCTGGGGGAGAGGTTTGGCATGACCACATTGGCCCCGGCAAGGATGCCCAGCTCCCGCCCGTTGTCACAGATGGAGCCAAGGGCTGTGGTGGCAGGGAGAAGAACGTCCGGCAGCATGAGGCGCAGAAGGCCCAGCATGTACAGAGTCAGCTCCAGTGTGCCCGCCTTTTCCCCTGCAAAGGAGGTATCCCTGTGGGGAATGAAGGGGCCTATGCCTACCATGTGGGGATGAAGCTGCTTCAGAAAGAGCATGTCCTGTACCAGGTGCCTCGTCTCCTGAAAAGGAGAACCAACCATAAACCCGGCTCCTGTCTGGAAGCCGATGGACTTCAGGTCAAAGAGGCAGGCCTGCCTGTGGGCGGCGCTCATCTGGGCAGGGTGGAGCTTTGCATAGTGGCCGGCATTGCAGGTCTCGTGGCGCAGAAGATACCGGTCTGCCCCGGCATCAAGAAAGGCCTGGTAGGAAGCGCGGCTCCTTTCCCCCACAGAGAGGGTCAGGGCACAGTCGGGAAAGGCGGCTTTGATCTGGCGAATCAGGCCGGTCAGCCGCTGGTCCGTGAAGAAACTGTCCTCCCCGCCCTGGAGCACAAATGTGCGCATGCCCAGCCCATAGCCCTGGCGGCAGCAGTCCAGGATCTCATCCTCCGTAAGCCGGTAGCGGCGGACGTGGGGATTGCTCCTGCGGATACCGCAGTAGAAACAGTCATTCCGGCAGAAGTTGGTGAACTCGATCAGCCCCCGGATATAGACATCCCTTCCGTAGTATGCATGCCGCACCTGGCGGGCGAGGCGAAAAAGGTACTCTGCCGCCTTCGGAGTGCGGCCGTCGATAACTTGTATCCACTCTTCCTCTGAGAGTGTCTGGTCTCTGTGCAGTTTGCGAATCAGCTCTTCTGTGCCCATATGTCCTCCCTGTCAGCGGCCTGTCCTTACTTGTCCCGGCATCAGGCAGACCATTTCCGGGACTGGGTCCGGGAACAAAAAAGTCTGCGCCGAGGCGCAGACTAAAAAAGTATAAAATACTCCCGCTTGTCCATTTGTAAATGCGCCTTTTTGCTCAGGTGTCACCCTTTACAATCAGTACGTAAATTTTATTTATTATAACATACGGGGCGGAAAATAGAAATACTTTACAGGAACTTTACTTTTTTCTGTTTGCAAATTGACAAACCGGGGGTATACTTGTAGAGATGTGATTTTGCGGTCTGCAGCCGGACAGAGGCGGCCGCCTGGAAAAAGGAGAGAAAGGAATATGAAAAAATATACTTCGCTGGAAAGAGCGTGGATCCTGTACGATGTAGGCAACTCTGCCTTCACCCTGCTTGTGTCCACCATCATTCCCATCTACTTTAACTATCTGGCAGAGGAGGCCGGGCTTTCTTCTGTGACCTATCTGGCCTACTGGGGGTACGCTGCCTCCGTGGCTACACTTGCGGTTGCCTTTATCGGGCCGGTATTCGGCGCCGTGGCTGACACGAAGAATTACAAGAAACCGGTTTTTCTTGTCACGCTTCTGGTGGGAGTGATCGGATGCGTGGCCATGGGATTTGCATCCACATGGCTTGCCTTCCTGATCATTTTTGTCATCGCAAAGATCGGCTATTCTTCCAGCCTTGTGTTCTACGATTCCATGCTTCACGATGTGACGGAGCCGGAACGTCTGGATGATATCTCATCCCAGGGGTACGCCTGGGGATACATAGGAAGCTGCATCCCGTTTATTGTGAGCCTGGGCGTGGTGCTGGGGGCAGGGAGCCTGGGACTTTCTATGCAGGCAGCTATGGGGATCTCCTTCCTCATTGTGGCCGTGTGGTGGTTCCTGTCCTCAACACCGCTTCTGCGTAAGTACCGTCAGATCCACTATGTGGAGAAAGAACCGGGCATGGTCAGAGAGAGCTTTGGCAGGCTGTGGCGGACGCTGAAGGAGCTGATGAAAGACAGGAAGATTCTGATCTTCCTTGTGGCTTACTTCTTTTATATAGACGGTGTGTACACCATCATTGACATGGCGACAGCCTACGGCACCGCCCTGGGACTGGACACGACAGGACTTCTCCTGGCCCTGCTGGTGACCCAGATCGTGGCCTTCCCGTCTGCCATCATCTTCGGAAAACTGACAAAGAAATATCCATCTGCCAATCTGATCACTGTCTGTATCCTGGCTTACACCGGCATTGCCATCTTTGCCATGTTTATGGAGAGCCAGTTTCAGTTCTGGATACTGGCGGTCTGCGTGGGACTGTTTCAGGGAGGCATACAGGCGCTCTCAAGATCTCACTTTGCCAAGCTGATCCCGCCGGAGAAATCCGGGGAGTACTTCGGACTTCTGGATATCTGCGGCAAGGGCGCGTCCTTTATCGGTACTACGCTTGTGGGAGTGGTATCCCAGCTTACAGGCAGCACAAACCTGGGCGTGTCTGTGCTGGCGGTGGTGTTTGTGGCAGGCCTGATCCTGTTCCGCATGTCTGTGAGAAAGAACAGAAATAAATAAGTGGATAAAATATTTTTTCAAGGCTGGCTGTAACAGGCTGGCCTTGCGTTGTTTATGGAGCGATTTTATACAATTCTACTTGTAAATGTTATAAAAATGATTTTATCCTCTCAGACGTCTGACGAACTTCTCCAGTCGTCCGATGGCTTCTTTTAAATCTTCAAGAGAGTAGGCGTAGGAGATACGCAAGAACCCTTCGCCGCAGTCCCCAAAGGCCGTCCCGGGTACCACAGCTACTTTCTCTTCCTGGAGGAGCCGGGTGGCGAATTCCTCGGAAGTCATGCCGAACTCCCGGATGGAGGGGAAGGCGTAGAAGGCGCCGAAGGGCTCAAAGCACTGAAGGCCCATTTTCCGGAATTCGTTCATAAGGAACCGGCGTCTCTGGTTGTAGGACTCCCGCATGTTCTCCACGTCTTTTCCGCAGTTGCGAAGGGCCTCCACAGCGGCATACTGGCTTGTGGTGGGAGCGCACATGATGGCGTACTGATGGATCTTTGTCATCTGTTCCACAATGGGGGCAGGTCCGCAGACGTAGCCCAGACGCCAGCCTGTCATGGCAAAGCCCTTGGAGAAACCATTGATGACAAGAGTCCGCTCCCGCATGCCCGGAAGGGAAGCGATGGAGCAGTGCTGTCCGCTGTAGGTAAGCTCAGAGTAAATCTCATCGGAGACTACGTAGAGATCGTGTTCTTTGACTACCTCTGCGATGGGTTCCAGATCTTCCCTTGTCATGACCGACCCGGTGGGATTATTTGGAAACGGAAGCACAAGGATCTTTGTCCTGGGAGTGATGGCGGCCTCCAGTTCCTCTCGGGTCAGTCTGAAGGCATTTTCATGCTTCAGCGGTATGGTCACCGGGACGCCGTCTGCCAGCACGGCGCAGGGCAGGTAGGACACATAGCTGGGCTGGGGGATGAGCACTTCATCTCCGGAATCCAGCATAGCGCGGAAAGCCAGGTCGATGGCCTCGCTGCCGCCTACAGTCACCAGCACTTCGCTGGCATGGTTGTAGGTGACGTGGATGGTCCGTTCCAGGTAGCGGCTGATCTCGATCTTCAGCTCCTTCAGACCTGCGTTGGATGTATAGAAAGTGCGGCCCCTCTCCAGAGAGTAGATTCCTTCCTCGCGGACACGCCAGGGGGTGTCAAAATCCGGTTCCCCCACACCCAGGGAGATGGCGTCCTCCATCTCGCTTACGATGTCAAAGAATTTCCGGATGCCCGAGGGGGCCAGAGAGACTGCTTTTTTTGAGAGTGGGTTTCTTGTCATGGTGTAATCAGCATCCTTTCTCCTTTTGTTTTATTGGCCAGGATTGTTCCGTGGTCTTTATATTTTTTCAGAATAAAATAGGTGGCTGTGCTGACCACCTCGTCGATAGGAGACAACTTGCTGGAGACAAAGCGGGAAATTTCCTGCAGAGTTCGTCCTTCGATGGTGACAAGCAGGTCATAGCCGCCGGAGATCAGATATGTGGCGGACACCTCGGGATAGTTGTAGATGCGCTCGGCGATCTTGTCAAATCCCTGATCCCTCTGCGGGGTGACACGCACTTCGATGAGGGCGTTGACAAGCTCCACTCCTGCCTTGTCCCAGTCGATCAGCGTGTGATATCCGCATATAATATGTTCTTTTTCCATGGCTGCCACTTCGTTTGCGATAGTGACTTCGTCGGTTCCGAGAAGTACAGCCAGCTCCTTCAGATCGATCCTGCTGTTTGTCTCAAGGGTGAGCAGGATCTGTTTTCTGATTTTATCCATTCGTTTTCCTCCTTCTTTAATTTCATGATATAGGGTCCATTATAAGACAGTTCTTTTGGTTTGTCATTCCTCATTTGAAAAATTTGTGCTATAGTAGGTCTTAAATAAGATGAGGAGGCGACAGATCATGGTCATTTGCGGCATTCAGAAACTGACTCTTCTGGACTACCCGGGAAAGGTGGCATGTACAATTTTTACAGGCGGCTGCAACTTCCGTTGTCCGTTCTGCCACAACGCGGATCTGGTGACTGGAAAACCTGAGGTGACTGTAACCGGGGAAGAAATCTTCCGGTTTCTGAGAAAAAGGCAGGGGCTGCTGGACGGGGTGTGCATCAGCGGCGGGGAACCTCTGCTGCAGCCGGATCTGGAGGATTTTATAAGAGGGGTGCGCTCGCTGGGGTACAGTGTGAAGCTGGACACTAACGGAAGTATGCCGGATAAGCTGGAGAGTCTGGCGGAAAAGGGACTTCTGGACTATGTGGCCATGGATCTGAAAAATTCACCAGAGCATTACGGACGTACCATCGGAGCGGAGGCGTATGATGTGGGGAACATTGACCGGAGTATCCGGTTTCTCATGGGCGGGGAGATCCCCTATGAATTCCGCACCACTGTGGTGAGGGAGTTTCACCAGAAGGCAGATTTTGAGGAAATGGGCAGGTGGATAGAGGGAGCGGATCAGTATTTCCTCCAGCAGTTCATGGACTCGGGGCATGTGATCGCCCCCGGCCTTCACGCCTACGATGAAAAGATCCTTTTACAGGCTCTGGAGATCGTGAAAAAGTACGTGAAAACCGCGCAGATCCGGGGATTGTGATCATTACGTAAAGAATACATAATAACAATATGTTGTGTGAGATGGAAAAATAAACACACAATATATTGTTATTTTTATTGACTGCATCAAGGGCAGGGTGATATGATATAGGAACTGGGACGAAAATAAATACAGTGAGATTAAGAAAGATAAAAAGGGGAGGTTGTCGTATGTACCAGGTAGTAAAAAGGGACGGGCAGATCGCGGATTTTCATATAGACAAGATCAGCGCGGCCATCACAAAAGCCTTTGAAGCACAGCAGAAACAGTATCACCCATCCATCATTGACATGATGGCTCTGAAAGTGACGGCGGATTTTGAGCCGAAGATCAAAGATGATCTGATCCAGGTGGAGCAGATCCAGGACAGTGTGGAGCGGGTGCTGGTCCAGGCAGGCTACGCGGACGTGGCCAAAGCCTACATTCTCTACCGGAAGAACCGGGAGAAGATCCGCAATCTGGGTTCCACCATGCTGAACTATAAAGAGATTGTGGATAACTATGTCAATATCAATGACTGGCGGGTGAAAGAGAACTCCACTGTCACCTACTCGGTAGGAGGTCTCATCTTAAGCAACTCGGGAGCCATCACAGCCAACTACTGGCTCTCGGAGATCTATGACCAGGAGATCGGCCAGGCCCACCGGAACGCGGACATCCACATCCATGACCTCTCCATGCTGACAGGCTACTGCGCGGGCTGGTCATTAAAGCAGCTGATCCAGGAGGGCTTAGGAGGCATTCCGGGCAAGATCTCTTCCTCCCCGGCAAAGCATCTGAGCGTGCTGTGCAACCAGATGGTGAACTTCCTTGGCATCATGCAGAACGAGTGGGCAGGAGCCCAGGCTTTCTCCTCCTTTGATACATACCTGGCGCCCTTTGTGCGGGCAGACCACCTGGACTACGAGGGCGTGAAGAAGTGCATCGAGTCCTTCATCTACGGCGTGAATACACCTTCCCGCTGGGGAACCCAGGCGCCTTTCTCCAACATCACTCTGGACTGGACGGTGCCCGATGACCTGGCCAACCTTCCGGCTATCGTAGGGGGAAAGGAGATGGATTTCACCTACGGGGACTGCAAAAAAGAGATGGACATGATCAACAAAGCGTTTATCGAGATCATGATCGAGGGGGATGCTCACGGAAGAGGTTTCCAGTACCCCATCCCCACCTACTCCATCACCAGTGATTTTGACTGGTCAGACACAGAGAACAACCGTCTTCTCTTTGAGATGACGTCCAAATACGGAACCCCCTATTTCTCCAACTATATCAACAGCGACATGGAGCCCAGCGATGTGCGCAGCATGTGCTGCCGACTCCGGCTGGACCTTAGGGAACTGCGGAAAAAGTCCGGCGGCTTCTTTGGAAGCGGGGAGAGTACCGGTTCTGTGGGCGTAGTTACCATCAACATGCCCCGGCTTGCCTACCAGTCGGAGAATGAGGAAGAGTTCATGGAGCGGCTGGACCGGCTTATGGACATCTCCGCCAGATCCCTTCATGTGAAGCGGACTGTTATCACAAAACTTCTGGAGGGCGGGCTGTACCCCTACACAAAGAGATATCTGGGCAGCTTTGAGAACCACTTCTCCACTATCGGACTTGTGGGAATGAACGAGGCCGGACTGAACGCAAAATGGATACAAAAAGACATGACCCACCCGGAGACCCAGGAATTTTCCAAGAGGGTGCTGAACCATATGCGGGAGCGGCTCTCCGGCTACCAGGAGCAGTACGGCGACCTGTACAATCTGGAGGCTACCCCGGCGGAGTCCACTGCCTACCGGTTTGCAAAACACGATGTGGAGCAGTTCCCGGATATCATCACAGCGGCGGAAGGAAACGGAACGCCCTACTATACAAACAGTTCCCATCTGCCGGTGGGGTACACAGAGGATATTTTTGACGCTCTGGATATCCAGGACGATCTGCAGACACTGTACACGTCGGGAACCGTATTTCACGCGTTCCTGGGGGAGAAGCTGCCTTCCTGGAAATCAGCGGCAGCCCTGGTGCGCAAGATCGCGGAGAACTACAAGCTGCCCTACTACACGCTCTCGCCGACATATTCCATCTGCAAGGACCACGGTTACATTGCAGGGGAGCACTACACCTGTCCGGAGTGCGGAGGTAAGACGGAAGTGTACAGCCGTATCACAGGCTACTACCGCCCGGTGCAGAACTGGAACGACGGAAAGACACAGGAGTTCAAGGACAGAAAAGTCTACGACCTGAGCCACTCCCATTTCCATGCTCACTTTCAGACAGAGGCGGCGGAGACCGGGATTGGGGAAAAAACGGCAGCGGTGGATGTTGTCGAAGCTCCGGTGAAACTGCTTTTCACAACCAGCACCTGTCCAAACTGCGCCATCGCAAAGAAGGCGCTGGAGGACGCCCACATGGAGTACAAAGTGGTGGATGCGGAAAAACATAAAGATCTGGCGCAGAAATACAAGATCATGTCAGCGCCGACCCTGGTGGTGATCAAGAAAGACGGGGTGGAGAAGCTGACCAACGCTTCCAATATCAGGAAGTATGCGGAAGGATAGAAAAGCGATAGAAAAACTCCGCAGGCTGTACGGTCTGCGGAGATATTTTTTGCCGGCAACAGCAGATGCGGTTACCGGCGGATGTAGAACATGATCTTGGTGATATACTCGTCCTCGTCGTCCGTTGTGATATGATCGTTGATGCAGAACTCGTAGGAGTCAGATATGATCTGGAGAGAGTTGGCTTCACAGTAATCCAGAAGCTTTGTGTAGGACTGGCCGATAGACAGGTAGTTGCCTATGTGGTAGGTGCACACGCACTGCCCGGCGGGGAGCAGGCGGATCTGCTCATTCATCTGCTCTGTCTTTTCCACAGACAGGAAAGCATCGGAAGCCTCCACAAAACGTCCCGCCCGGATGCGCTCCAGCGGCACGATGACACCGCACTGGAAAAACACAGGGAGATTTTTTTCAAAGGCGTAAGAAAAGCACTGCTTGGCGGCTATGCTGATCTCACGCAGACTGTATGGCTCCTCCACTTTTCTGGTGAGGATATACCGCTCTTCAGCTTCCTCCAGCATAATAGCGCTCTCCGTATCCATATAGATCCGGGCTTTTTCTATCTGCCTGCAGCGGTGGCTCAGACGGCTCTGGATGAGCTGGAGCTGCTGGATCTGGCGGTTGATGACAGAGATCTGTTTTCCCAGAATGGAGAGACTGCTGTCAATATTGTAGTTCTGCATGTGCTCCCGGATTTCATTGAGTGAAAATCCAGCCTTTTTCATGATCAGAATGGTGTCCAGATAGTCGATCTGTTTGGCGCTGTAATAGCGGTATCCATTGTCCGGATCAACCCAGGCAGGGCGGAACAGACCGATCTTGTCATAGTAGATCAGGGTCTGTTTGGAGATGTTCTGATAGTCGGCCAGTTCACCGATAGAAAATAGATTATCCATATTTACCTCTTGACATTATAGTTACTATAGCCTTTATTATATCTATGTAAATAAGAAAAAACAATTCACTAAGGAGGTTTTATTTTGCTTAAAAAATCTTTCTCGACTTTTATGTATCAACTTGCGGAAGGCCTGTCGTGGAGAAAGGTTGCCTTGATCATGCTTGGAGCGGCTGTCTGCTCCTTCGGCATACACAATATCCATCAGCAGGCGGGCATCACGGAAGGCGGCGTGATCGGTACGATGCTTCTGATCGAGCACTGGCTGGGGATCTCGCCTGCCATCATTACCCCTGTACTGGATATTTCCTGCTACCTGCTGGCGTTGAAGTTCCTGGGGGCAGGATTTATAAAAATATCTATCCTGTCTACAGCAGGCGTCTCGATGTTTTTTAAACTGTGGGAGTCCCTGCCCATGATGCTGCCGGATCTTTCTTCCTATCCGCTGCTGGCTGCTGTGAGCGGCGGTATTTTTGTGGGTGTGGGAGTGGGGCTGATCGTGAGACAGGGCGGTTCCAGTGGAGGAGATGACGCCCTGGCGCTCTGCATCTCCCATGTCACGAACTGGCAGTTGTCCCGCTGCTACCTTTTTACAGATCTGCTTGTGCTGGGACTTTCGCTGACCTACATTCCGGCTGCGCGCATTGTATTTTCACTCATAACAGTAACCATTTCCTCGGTTCTGATCGATTATATACAGAATTTCGGGAAACAGACCAGAAGCAGATGGGAAGGTATGCGCTGTAAGCGGCGCAGCCGGGGCCGGATCTGATTTATTTAAGAAGCTTTCTCTGGCGTGAATCGGCAATCCCCAGTTCCATCCGGTATTTTGCCACGCCTCTTCTGGAAATCCGGATCCCTTCCTGTGCCAGCAGCTCCGACAGTTTCTGGTCGCTGAGAGGGGCCTGCTCCTGTTCGATGAGCTGCCGGATCCTTTCCTTTACAGCCTGCGGAGAAAAGGAAGAGGAGCCGGCGTCTTCTGAGGAAGACACGGCGGCAGAAAAGAGGGATTTCATAAGGACAGTCTGCCGATACTGGATATATTTTCCCTTTATGGACCGGCTGATGGTGGAGGGGTGCAGTCCGAGAGCTTCGGCCGCCTGTTCCTGGGTTAAGGGTTTCAGGTTGCCGCCCGACTCAAAATAGTCCTGCTGGTATTCCAGAAGGAATCTGACAATCCGGATCAGAGTCTGTCTTCTTTGCTCCACGCTGTTTATAATAAGGCGGGCGCGTTCCAGCTTTTCCTTGAAATACTGTTTTAACTGAAGATCAGTTGTCTCCTGCATCATCTGGATGTAATACTGGTTGTAGGAATATTCTCCTGTCCAGGAATCATTTATGGTGATGTCCCAGGAGTCCCGGGATCTGGAGACGATTATGTCGGGTATGATGTAGTGAGCTTCGTCTTCTGACACATCCAGGATGGGACGGGGACTGAGAAGGCTGATCTCGTGAATGTATTGCTTCAGCTGTCCGGTTGAGACTTTCAGCTTCCGGGAGATGCCGCTTAACTGTCCTCTTGTCAGAGCTTCCATATGATCCCGGATCAGGCAGAAGAGAACCGGGTCTTCCACGCCTTTTCTCTCTAACTGAAGAATAAGGCATTCCGGAAGATCTCCGGCGAAAATCCCGGCAGGCTCCAGTGTTTTCAGAACAGCCAGGGCAGCTTCCAGCTCCGCTGCTGTAAAGCAGTCTGCGCCGTTTACAGGAGTGCGGGAGAGTTCATCCAGATCCATGGTCAGGTATCCTGTGGGCTCCAGACAGTCGATGAGAAAGTTCATGCAGAGCCACTGCCGCGGAGTGTAGGTTTTCTGGTGAAGCTGATCAAGAAGAGAGCGCTTTAGCTCATCGGAGGATTTTGCGGCAACATCGCTTCGCCGGTCTTCCTGGTCCGCGGATTCTTCCAGATAGTAATCGCGGTAGGATTTTCCCTTTTCGTAGAGGGATTCAATATCTGTAAACATTTCGTTTTCTTTCTTACCGGAGCTTTCCAGCATGGGGTTTTCCAGATATTCTTTCATCAGAAAATTCTCCAGCTCCTGGCTGGTGTAAGTCAGAATCTCCAGGGACATCACCTGGTTCGCAGACATGTTCTGTTTTTGTTCCAAAACCGGAAGTACACGGAAATCCATATTTTTTCTCCTCTGAATAAATACAAAATATAACTAAAAAAGTAAGTGTCTGTAAAGACAGTATAGCATGTGGAAAAATCCGTTGCAATGCGGTGCGGGCGGGAGAATTGACAACCGGTCTGCCTGCCTGTATCATAGTTTTATCGGGAAGAGAAAACGAATGAAGAGAGGGAAAAAAGGAAGGCGATGAAGGAAAAAAAGTGGACCATTGGTTTTGATTTTGTCCTGTGGTTCGTGGCAATGCTGGTGTTCCTCTGGCTTATGGCAGACCAGTACTGTCATATGATGTACGGGGGCAATCTGTTCTATGTACTGTCCGGAAACAACGAGATCACGGAGGAAGAGCGGGAATTTTTAAAGGGACAGGGGCCTCTTATATACGGGGAGACACTGGATTCTTTTCCCGCGCAGATCTACGATGAATCTTTGCAGGAAGAGAATGGGTTTGCCATTGATCTGATGGAACAGATGGAGTGGGAGCTGGGGGCTGATATGACGTTCCAGGCTGTGGAGTGGCCGGAGGTTTTTGACAAGCTGGAGCAGGGAGAGGTTGATGTGATCCAGATCTCCTACTCGGAGGAACGGGCGGAGAAGTATTATCTGACAGCCCCTGTTTACCGGAACAGAGGCGTGGTTTTCATGGAAAACACCGGGGCGGAAGTGACAGAATTAAAGGAGCTGAAAGGCAGGAAACTGGCGGGAATAAAGGAAGACTACGCGCTCCTGGAACTGGAGAAAAAATGTCCGGGAGCGGATGTGGTGGAGTGTGACAATATTGCAGAGTGCGCACAGCTTTTAAGGGAAAAGCAGGTGGACGGCATTGTGGCGGATGAACAGAATCTGATGTATTACATGCAGGGGGAGAAACTGTTCCAGGACTACTATATGGTGGAGGAGAACGTCTATGAGGCTGACGTTGTCTTTGCTGTGAGAAAGTCAGATGAGGAGCTGGGAAAGATCCTTGACAAGGCAGTTTATCAGATGAGAAACAAAGATGTTCTGGAAAAGATCCAGAAAAAATGGTTTCTGACTTCCGTTCTCTATGAGGTGCCGCCCAGGGAGGTCCTGTATTTCTGGGGAATTGTCCTGGTTGTCGGGATTGCCGCATTTTATATCTGGCTTTTTGGTTACATTCATATGCACACAAGGACTCTGGTGAAGCAAAGGACTAAGGAGCTGGAACGGGAGCGGGTGAGAGTGCAGAGAATCCTGGACTCCATTCCCCAGTACGTGCTTGAAGTGTCGCCGGAGGGCAGGGTTGTCATGGCAAACCAGCATGTAAGGCAGGCGCTGTCTGACCGGCAGATCGCCACATGCGATGAAGAGGGAATGAAGATCCAGGAGAGACAGGTCATGGATATTCTGGATGAGATCCCGGAAAAGAGCTATGTATGTCAGGAAGTGGAGATAGGGGAGCGCTGGTACCGGATCATCGGCAGCAGCATTCTGGGGAAGCAGGAGAGTGAGAACCGGATCCTTGTGGCAGAGGATATCACCCTGTCCCGGATCCATGAGAGAAAGAACCGCCAGAATGAGAAGATGATCGCTATTGGACAGCTTGCCTCCGGCATTTCTCATGAGCTGAAAAATCCTCTGGAAATCATCTGCAATTACTGCTATGCCTTGAAAAAGGGAATCCTGCACACACCGGAAGAGGTTGCGGATACGGTCCAGGTGATAGAAGAGGAGGCGGAGTCAGCCAACAAAATCGTAGAGAGCCTTCTGTCCTTTGCAAGAATGGCGCCGGGAGACGTCAGCGATACAGAGCTGAAACCTGTGCTGGAAAATATCCTGAGGATCCAGGAGCCGGTTTTCCGCAAAAAGAAGATCCAGGTCACATGTTCCTGTGAAGACGATCTGGCGGTACGCTGCAATCCCGAGGGGATCAAGATGATCATCATAAACCTTCTGACCAACGGGGCGGAAGCCATAGAGGCGAAGGGGGAAGCCGGCAGCATTGAGATCACGGCTGTGCGGGAAATGGAATCTGCCAGAGTGGAGATCAGGGATACAGGAAAAGGAATGAGTGAGCAGGAGATTGAAAAAATCTTTAATCCCTTTTATACAACGAAAGTTTCCGGTACCGGACTTGGACTGTATCTGGTGTACCAGCAGATACACGAGATGGGCGGCGAGATCCAGGTATCCAGCAGGGAAGGAGAAGGCAGCCTTTTTCGCATTTACTTTCCATTATCAAAGGAGGAGGGAGAAGGGATAGATGAATACAGATAAAAGCAGGCTGAATATCCTGGTGGTGGACGATGAAGAAAAGCAGTGTAAGATTCTGAAGATCCTTCTGACCAGCGAGGGATATTATGTCAGGACAGCCAACAGTGCAGACGAAGCATTAAAAAGAATGGATGAAGAAGAGGCAGATATTGTAATCACGGATCTGCGGATGGGAGAGAAAGACGGGATAGAACTTCTGGAATCTGTTCTGGAGAAATATAAAGCCTGTAAGGTGATTCTGCTTACCGGGTACGGAAGCATTGAAAATGCTGTGGAAGCCATGAAAAAAGGTGCATGGTTCTATTTTATAAAAGGCCAGGGTCCGGAAAAGCTTCTGGAGGAACTGCGAAAGCTTCAGAAAGCCCACGAAGCAAAGTATAAAGGCCAGATGAAAGAAGGTTTCAAAGGGAAGAAATACATGCTGGAGACCCGGAACGAGAAGTTTCAGAAAGTCATACGGATCCTTGAGCGGGCTGCAAAAAGCTCGGCCAATATTCTGATCCTGGGAGAGTCGGGGGTCGGCAAAGAAGTTCTGGCGGACTATGTACATCAGATCAGCAGACCGGATAAAAAGTTTATCGGAGTCAACTGTCATGCACTGTCTGATTCATTGATGGAATCGGAACTGTTCGGACACGAGAAGGGAGCGTTTACAGGCGCGGTGGGGACATACAAGGGCCGCTTTGAGGCTGTGGAGGGAGGCACCCTGTTTCTGGATGAGATCGGGGACATCCCCCTGCATGTACAGTCAAAACTTCTCCGTGTTCTGGAGACCAGGACCATTGAGCGGGTGGGAAGCACCAGAAGCATACCGGTGGACTTCCGGCTGGTCAGCGCCACCAATGTGGATATAGAAAACGCCATTGAAGAGGAAAGGTTCCGCAGCGATCTGTATTACCGTCTCTGCACCATTACCGTGGTGGTTCCTCCGCTGCGGGAGCGAAAAGAAGACCTTCCGTCCCTGATCCGGTTTTTCCTGGAAAAATATGGGGAGGAGCAGCAAAAAGAGATGCAGGAGCCGTCACAGGAAGTATGGGATGCGCTGCTGTCCTACTCCTACAAAGGAAATGTGAGAGAGCTGAGAAATATTATAGAGAGACTGGTGGTACTGTCGGAGAACGGGGAAATACTGGCGGAAGACCTGCCGGAACAGTTTTTCTCACAGCCTGTTCAGAAAAAGAGTACAGGCGGCTCGCTGAAGGAGATCAGAGCTCAGGCAGAAAAAGAGGCGATACAGAACGCACTGAGAGAAAATGATTACAGGATCAAAGAGACAGCGGAGCAGTTAGGGATCGGTGAGAGACAGCTTTTCTATAAACTGAAAGAATACGGTATTGATGTGAAGCAGATGAAAAAAATGCATAAAATATAGAAAGTGCAAAAAATTGCAGTGTTTACTGCAATTTTTTTGCGCTTTTTTTGAGGAAATCATACATTTTTTGCGGAAAATAGGGTGAAACCGAATTGGCACAGAACTTGCTCTATATATGAGCAAAATAAAACAAAAAATTTTTCTTTATGAAAGGAGAAAAAAATTATGATTATCGGATGTCCAAAAGAAATGAAAATTGGAGAAACAAGAGTGGCGCTCACACCGGAATGGGTGCGGAATCTGGTGAGTGACGGCCATGAAGTGCTGATTCAGACAAACGCAGGACTTGCCAGCGGATTCCCGGATGAGGAGTACGTGGCCGTCGGCGGAAAGATCGTTCCTACAATTGAGGACGTATATAAAAACGCGGAATTTGTAGCAAAAGTAAAAGAGTTAATGCCGGAAGAATTCGACCTGCTGCAGAAGGATCAGATCGTTATGGCCTGGTTCCATCTGGCAGAGGATGTGGATCACGATATGCTCAATGCCATGCTGGAGCACGGAACGATCGGACTTGGCATGGAGCTGATCAAACTCCCAGACGGCACAAGACCAACCATCAAACCTATGAGTGAGATCGCAGGAAGTCTGGCTATGCTGGAGGCAGTGAAATATGGTCTGGTTGACCGTGGCGGAAAAGGAAATCTGTTCAGAAAATTATCCGGACTGCCGGCTCCGAGAGTGGTCATCATCGGCGGCGGACATGCTGGCTTAAATGCTGCTGAGATCGCGCTGGGACTTGGACTTCGCGTAACGATCATCGAGAACTACTGGAAGAGGATTGCAGAGCTCCGCTATATGATCCCGGGCGCAGAAGTGGTTGCGTGGGAAGATGAGACTGCATTCAACTACATTAAAGAGGCAGATGTTCTGCTGAACACGATCTATCCGCAGCCGAATCAGCCCTGTCTGGTTCCAAGAAGCGTTGTACAGCAGATGAAGAAGGACGCAGTGATCGTGGATATCGTAGGTGTAGGCGTTATTGAGACTGTGCACTATACTTCCCTGGAAGATCCGATCTACTATGAGGAAGGCATCCTTCACTACAATGTGGCCAACATGCCGGCTCTCTGTCCCAAGACTTCCACAAAGGCTCTGCTGATCGTATCCGGTCCGTATATCCAGGCTATTGCCAACAAGGGACTGAAGAAAGCCTTTGAAGATGATCCGTGCCTGAAAAAATCTATCTGTACCTTACATGGACAGGTAGTGGACGACGAGTGTGCAAGAAACCATGAGAGAGCATGTGTTCCGTTTGAGCTTTCCATGCTGGATTAAATAAATAAGAACTGGCCGGGGCTGCTGTGTGCAGGGATAAAGGATCCTGTACGCGGCGGCCCCGGGAACAAAATGAGGAGAAGGGTTCTATGGAAAATAAAGAAGTGAAAAAAAGAGAAATACGAGATCCTTATATGTGGGAGATCGTGGTTATCCTGGCAATTCTGATCGTGGTGCTTTCCTTTTCCCTGCTTGTTTTAGGAGTGGAAGCCCATATTCCTTTTGTAGTGGTCATTGCCCTGACATCTTTGATGGCAATACGGATGGGACATACGTGGGCAGACCTGGAAAAGAAAATTCTCGATTCCATCGCCTCCATTTTTCAGGCGGTCATTATCCTGATGATGGTAGGTATGGTAATTGGTTCATGGATACAGGGAGGTATCGTACCTTCTCTGATTTATTACGGACTGGAACTGATCAATCCCAATATTTTTCTTGTGACCATCTTTGTGGTAATGAGTATCTGTTCAGTGGCCACCGGATCATCCTGGACAATCGTGGGAACGTTAGGTGTGGCAGCCATGGGAATAGGCGAGGGCCTGGGGATTCCGGCGCCGATCACCGCAGGCGCTGCAGTGGGAGCCGGCTATTTTGGAGACAAGTTCTCCCCTCTTTCTGACACGCCCAATCTGCACTGTGCGATCTGCCGTGTAAATCTGTTTGACAACTTTAAAAATATTTTAAAGACAACCATCCCTATGTATATCGTCGCAGTGATCCTTACAGCCATCGTGGGCATGAGATATTCTGCCAGTGACAGGGTCAGCATGGAGTCCATTGAGACCATCACCACCACACTGGATGAAACCTTTGTGATCAGTCCTCTGCTAATACTGCCGGTATTGATGGTAGTGGCAATGATCGTCTTTAAGATCCCTGCGATTCCGGGTATCTTTCTCATGGCGCTTGTGGGCGCTCTGTGCGGAGTTTTCGTGCAGGGTGCGGACCTTGGCTCCGTGATCACTTCCATCCATACAGGCTATGTGGGAAATACAGGTGTGGAGTCTGTGGACTCGCTTCTGACCAGAGGCGGCCTTTCGTCCATGCTTGGCACGGCTTCCCTGATCTTCTGCGCGATTTCCTACGGCGGTGTTCTGGAGGCTACAGGCACGCTGAGAATTCTGATCGGAAAGATCCTTGGTATTGTGAAAAAAGATGGTTCCCTTATTTTTACTACGATCGTCAGCTCCATTATTCTGAATATGATTGCTGTGGATAATTATGTGACGGCGGTAATCACTGGAAATATGTTCCGCAAAGCCTATATTCAGAGAGGACTGCATCCTCTGAATCTCTCAAAATGCCTGGCGGAAAGTGCGGCTATCACATCCCCGCTGATTCCGTGGAATACATGCGGTATCGTTATGTTCGGTATGATCGGAGTATCTGCCGCGGAATACCTGCCCTATGCGTTTATGTGCTGGGTACCGCCGATTATGCTCACCATATTCGGCTATCTGAATATCGGTATCATACGGCTGACGCCGGAGGAGCAAAAAGCGCTTCTTGAGGAAGACGCATGATAGAAATTTTTACAAAAAAACTGCCGGGTCACAGATACAGGTCTGTGGCCCGGCAGCTTTTTGCTTTAAGATCAAAAAAGTCCGTCCAGATAAGTGGTGAGAAGACGGCGCATATTTCCCTCGAAATCTGACTTACCGATCTTCAGACACCAGTCAAACACAACGCCGATGACAATGGTGCGGATGTCGCTTGTCACTTCCTCCAGCGGGTATTTCATCTGGATCACGCCTGCGTCCAGGGCGCGCTGCAGATAATTCTGCACAGTGACGATGGGGTAGGGGCGCTCGGTTCGGATATCCGGGTTCAGTGACTGGTTCTTGGGGGTGTAGTAGTTGGACACGAAGTCCAGCCCCAGCTCCCGGCAGTATTTCACATAGTTCAGATATACGTGGATGATGGCAGTTTTGGCCTCCTCCGCATTGGCCGGAAGCTCCAGACAGTCAGCATCCACGCTGGGCTGCTCCTCGATATAGTAGGACAAAAGATCATCCTTTGTCTTAAAATGGTGGTAGAAGCTTCCGTTGGAGACCCCGGCCTCCTCGCATATATTTTTGATGGACAGTCCCTCATATCCTTTTTTTCGCAGAATCGTCTTGGCCGCCTGGAAGATCCGGTCCTTTGTCTCCTTTGATTTCTGCTGTTGTCTGGATAATTCCTGTGTTTCTTCCATATGAATAAATCCCCTTTTACGTTCCAGTGTATTTTCTTGTATCATAGCACATTTCCCGGGTACTTTCAAGAAAACAGAGTGAACTCGGTATTGTGCTGCGCGTTGCGTATCAAGGGGATTTCCTATATAATAAACTCTGATACATGCCTGCCCCCGGGAGCGTCTGCGGCTCATGCGGCGGTGAGGCGGATTTATGAAATGAGGTTAAAAGACAGAATGGATATTAATCAGAAGATTACAGATGAGCTTGGGGTGAAAAGATGGCAGGTGGATGCAGCAGTCAAGCTCATCGATGAGGGAAATACCATCCCCTTTATTGCCAGATACAGAAAGGAAGCCACCGGGACGCTGAACGACGCGCAGCTTAGGACGCTGCATGAGAGGCTTCAGTATCTGCGGGGACTGGAGGAGAAGAAGGAGCAGGTGCTCTCTACCATAGAGGAACAGGGAAAACTGACGGAGGAACTGAAAAAACAGATCCTGGCCTCACAAACCCTGGTGGAGGTGGAGGATCTCTACCGCCCTTACCGTCCGAAGCGAAGGACAAGGGCCATCATTGCAAAGGAGAAGGGACTGGAGCCGCTGGCTGTATTTATCATGCTGCAGAGCGCTAAGGAGCCGTTGGAGATGGAGGCACAGAAGTATGTGGATCCTGGGAAGGATGTACAGACGCCGGAGGACGCCATCGCCGGAGCGAGGGACATTATCGCGGAGAGTATTTCCGACGATGCGGACTACAGAAGCCATATCCGGAAGCTGACAAGGCAGAAGGGGAAAATGGTATCCAAAGCAAAGGATGAAGAGGCGGAGTCCGTGTATGAGATGTACTATGACTTTGAGGAGCCGGTGACGAAGCTGGCAGGGCATCGGATCCTGGCTGTCAACAGAGGGGAGAAAGAAAAATTCCTGACAGTGAAGATCGAGGCGCCCCAGGAGGATATCCTGAGGTACCTGGAGAAGAAGACCATCCACAGGAATAACCCCTACACCTCCCCGGTTCTTAAAGAGGCAGTGGAGGACAGCTATAAAAGGCTCATTGCTCCGGCTATTGAGCGGGAGATCCGCAGCGAGCTGACAGAGAGCGCAGAGGACGGCGCCATTAAGGTGTTCGGCAAAAATCTGCAGCAGCTTCTCATGCAGCCGCCTATCGCAGGGCGGACGGTCCTTGGGTGGGATCCTGCTTTCCGTACAGGATGCAAGCTGGCGGTAGTGGATCCTACAGGAAAGGTCATCGGAACCACGGTGATCTACCCCACAGCGCCCACCACGCCTGCCAAGATCCAGGCGTCCAAGGATCTGCTGAAAAAGATCATTTCGAAGTATAACATTTCTCTGATCTCTCTTGGAAACGGAACAGCCTCCAGAGAGTCAGAGCAGTTCATCGTGGAGCTGTTAAAGGAAATTCCCCAGAAGGTGGAGTATGTGATTGTCAACGAGGCGGGAGCTTCCGTGTATTCAGCCAGCAAGCTGGCATCGGAAGAGTTCCCCAAGTTTGATGTGGGACAGAGAAGCGCCGCGTCCATCGCCAGAAGACTGCAGGATCCCCTGGCGGAACTGGTGAAGATCGATCCAAAATCCATCGGCGTGGGTCAGTACCAGCACGATATGAACCAGAAGAAATTAAACGACACCCTCTCCGGCGTGGTGGAGGACTGCGTCAATAAAGTGGGTGTGGATCTGAATACAGCCTCCGCTCCGCTTTTGTCCTACATATCCGGCATCAGCGGGACCATCGCAAAAAACATTGTGGCCTACCGTGAGGAGAACGGAAAATTCACGGACAGAAGGCAGCTTCTCAAGGTGCGGGGGCTGGGGCCGAAAGCTTTTGAGCAGAGCGCAGGATTTATGCGGATCACGGGAGGGACGAACCCTCTGGATGCCACAAGCGTCCACCCGGAGACATACGAGGCGGCGCAGAGCCTTCTTGCGAAGCAGGGATTTACCCCGGAAGATGTGTCCAAGGGAAGACTGGCAGGCCTGTCCCTTACCATCAAAAATGAGAAGGGGCTGGCACAGGAGCTGGGCATCGGGGAGATCACCCTGCATGACATCGTGAAGGAGCTGGAGAAACCGGCCAGAGACCCGAGAGATGAGATGCCAAGGCCCATCCTGCGCACCGACGTGCTGGAAATGAAAGATCTGAAAGAGGGCATGATCTTGAAGGGAACTGTGCGAAATGTCATTGACTTCGGTGTGTTCGTGGATATCGGCGTACACCAGGACGGGCTTGTGCATATTTCCCAGATCACGGATAAAAAGTTTATCAAACATCCCCTGGAAGTGGTGAGTGTGGGAGATGTCGTGGATGTGAAAGTGATGAGCGTGGATCTGAAGAAAAAGCGGATCCAGCTTACCATGAAGGGGATTTCGTAAGAGGAAGAGACAATGAGTGAGAAAACCATCGGGACGCTGTCAAAATTTACCGGCATCCCGGCCCACACAATCAAATACTATGAAAAGATCGGGCTCCTTGAGTCCAGCCGGAATGAACACTCCAATTACCGGTCCTATGACATGCGTATCTGCACGGATATCTACGAGTGCGTCAAGTACAGAAATATGGGATTTCCGCTGAAAGAGACGAAGGAACTGGTAAAAGAGGCGGACGACAGGAGGCTGGAGGAGCTTCTGGAAGAGCGGAGACTTCAGATAGAAGAGGAGATCCGGGCGTTGACGGAGCAGAAAAAGAGGCTGGAAATCTTCAGCCGCGAGATCCGGGATCTGGAAAAGAGGATCGGGAAATGGTATATCGAGGAATACGACGATTTTTATTTCCGCTCCCAGACAAAAGAACTGAATTATGACGGCGGGGACTACCTGGAGGCCGACGGCCTCAACCTTGCCGACCGCCTGCCTGTCAGCAAGACCACTGTGTGGATGGACCGTGAGTATCTGTCCGGAGGAAGAAGCGGCTACTCCTGGGGAATGGGTATTTTCCCCGGGGAGGACAGGGACTGGATCAGAGAGAAAAAAGGATACAGGCACGTCCCTGCCGGGCGGGCGTTTGTGCTCTGCCTGAAGATCACAGGCCCCTATGTGTCGGACGGTTCCATGGCAAGGGAGATAGCAGAGGCTTATCGCATGTTCCGCCCCGGCACGCCGCCGGAGGCCTTCGGCGTAAGGCTGAAGATCACCTACGACAAGGAAGAAAACGACTGGAACTATTTTAAAATATTTATTCCGCTGGATTGATCAGAAAAAAGAATTCCGAAAAAGAAATACAGACTGCAACCTGTAAGCTGCTTACAGGTTGCAGTTTTTTTGCGCCTTAATCGGTTGTGTGAGAGAAGAAATCAGTCCGAAACCATAGAAAATGCAAATATAATAATGCAAAAAGCGGATGAAAATATAGATTTTGAGAATGAGTAGAAGATTGACATGAAAGCGATAGATAGTTATAAAATTAACAATATCAAAAAACGATTGAAAGGATCCACAGGTGATCACGAAGAAAGGAAGGAAGAGACATGACGCGTGAAGAGGTAAAAAGCATGGATTTTGAAGTGTTCAAGGCAGCGCTTCCATCGATGGGAGAAGTGCATGTTCTGAAAGCCGACGGCACAGAGGTGTACGGCCTTTACAAGCATGATGTGTGTTATGTGGAAAGAGACGGCATACAGCGCACGCTGCAGATGATCGTGCCGGAGATGAAGCCGGACAAAAAGTATACTTACCCGGCTATCCTGTATGTCCAGGGTTCTGCCTGGATGAAGCAGGACAATTACAAGCGCCTGGGTGTGATGGCAAGGCTGGCTCAGAGAGGATATGTGACAGCCATCCTCCAGTACAGGGAGAGCGCCCTTGCCTCCTATCCGGCACCGGTGGAGGATGCCAAGACGGGCGTACGTTTCCTGAGAAAGCACGCAGAGGAATACCACATTGACCCGGACAACATTGTTATCATGGGAGACTCCAGCGGCGGACATACAGCTCTGGCAGCAGGCATGACTGCAGGAGATGACTGCATGGATACCGATGTGTACCAGGATGTGTCCTGCGCCGTAAAAGCCATTGTGGACCTGTACGGTGTGACGGACATCTGCCAGAAGGGAGATTTCCCCACCACGCCAAACCAGGGGGAGGCGGACAGCCCGGAAGGTATGCTGATCGGCGGCAACAATGTGTATGAGCATCCGGAGCTTTCCGGCCCGGTTATCCTTTCAAACTATGTGAAAGCGGAGAAAGAGATCCCGCCGGTTCTCATGATGCACGGTACGGCCGACGACACGGTTTCCTGCAACCAGAGTATCCGCCTGTACAAGAAATTTCTTGAGGAGGGAAAGGATGTGGAATTCTATCTTGTAGAAAATGCCTCCCACGGGGACGTTGCATTCTGGACAGAGAAAAATATGGATATTGTAGACGGATTTATCCGGAAACATATCAGCAGATAAAGGGGAGGAGCGGCAGATATGAATACGGTTTTATTAATGGCTATCGTTCTGATCCTGATCGTGGTGGCCACGGTTATCACAAAGAAAGTTCCCTTTAACTTTGTGCTTCTCATTGTGCCCATTGTCTGTGCCTTGCTTTTGGGATACAGCGTGGAGGAGACAAGCACCTTTGTTGTGGAACAGCTTTCCTCCATGATGCAGTCGGCAGGATTTATGCTTTTGTTTGCCTTTTTGTATTTCCAGATGCTAACGGAAGCCGGTGTATTTGACACCATTGTGACCGCCGTGACGACAAAACTGGGAAATAAGATGAATGTTATCGTGATCATGGTTTTGACAACCGTGATCGGAGGTTTCAGCATTCTGACAGGTAACTTTACCCCTGCCTATCTGATCACATTCCCCATCCTTGTACCATTGTACAAGAAGTTTGACTTTGACAGGGAGGCGGCCTTCATTATCGCCCAGACAGCCATGTCCGCCCTGTGCTTTATTCCCTGGGGAATTGGTATGGCCTACACGGCTTCTTCTGCCGGCCTGGACGCCAATGAGCTGGCTGCGGCTTCCATGCCATGGGGCCTTTGCTTCATCCCGGCCATCATCCTGCAGTGGGTGTACTTTGGATGGAAGCACAAAAAGCGTGTGGGCACTTTCCAGGCTGTGGCAGAGGTGGAGACGGCAATGGAAAAGAAAGAGGAGAATCCCAATCTTCGGCCAAAACTTTTCTGGGTCAATCTTTTTATCTTTGTGATTGCACTGGCGGCACTGGGCGTGTTTGGCGTTGACCCCTACTTCGTGTTCATCGTGGCGACGGTTGTGACAGCCATGATCAACTACCCGAAGAATTTCGGCGAGATCTTTGCCAAGGTGGGCCCCATGTACCTGAACATCCTTGTTATGCTGATCGCCATCAACGTGTACCAGGCGGTGTTCAACAACACCGGAATGGTGGGAGCCATCTCGGACGCTCTCATGCAGTTCTGTCCCGAGTTCCTGCTCCGCTACATCCATATCATCCTGCTGCTTCTGTGTGTTGTGATCATCTACGTGATCCCCTTCCAGATCTTCAACGCACTGTACCCGATCTTCATTTCCATCGGGGCAGGATTTGGCATTCCGGCTGTGGCAGTCATCGCGCCTTTTGTCTGCAACCTGTCACTGGCTACCAGCTCCACGCCCACCAACTCATCCACTTACACAGGCTGCGCCCTGACAGAGACGGATGTGCAGCACTACTGTAAAAAGGCTGTGCCCATCCAGACGGTGACCAACGCCATCGTCGTGCTGACGGCAGTGATCTTCGGGGTACTGCAGCTGTAGTACTGAAAAATACTGTAAGATACAGTTTTACAATGAATATCATAAGGCCTGTGAAGATCCACGGGGCTCCGTCTGGGAGCGCCGTGGATCTTTTTGAACAAAAATGGCAGTCAGATTATAAAAAAGTGACAATTATACTGGAAAGAACAGGTTGTGGATTGTATAATATTTACAATACAGCTTATGGTGAAATACAGAAAAACCAGAGGGAGGGAAAATGAGCGGAATCCAGCAGCGGAAAAAGACAGGAGAGTATTGCCGGGACGGGGCAGTGGTTTTTATCAACTGCTCGAACCATCCTTCAAAGAGATGGGGAGAAAGGCAAAGGGAAGAGGCGGAAAAATACGGGGAAATTGTAGATGTTCCGTTCCCGGAGGTGGATCCGGCATGGCCGGAGGAGAGGATAGGCGAAGAGGCTGAGAATATATGCAGGAAAATCTGTCAGTACAATGTGGCGGCAGTCATGTGTCAGGGGGAATTCACCCTCTCCTACGCCATTGTCAGCAGGCTGAAGGAGAGAGGAATTCCTGTTTTTGCGGCCTGCAGCAGTCGGAAGGCTGTGGAGACTGTGAATCCGGACGGAAGCACGCGAAAGGAGGTGCTCTTTTGCTTTGAAAGATTCAGAAGGTACTGACAGATCCCGGGGAGGAACCGCAATGGAACAAAAGATATCATTTGATATACCATATATCAGGCTTTGCTTTCGGTCGGAAATCCTGGCTGACACAGGTATGCCCGCAGCCAAGACGGCGGCTCTGCGGGGTGGAATGGGGGAGATGCTCCTCAGACAGAATTGCGTGATGGACAGAAAATGCGAGGACTGCCAATTCAGCAAAGCCTGTGTCGTAAGGCACACCTTTTATTCTTATATGGAAAAAAAGCCGGCCTATGTGACAGGGCCGGAAAGCGTGGGGTATCTGATCGAGTGTACAGATAACCGCACGAAATTCAGGAGGGGCAGCTGTTTTGTATTCGACCTGGTCCTGTTTGGAGAGAGCATTGTCTTCTTTAACATATATCTGCAGGCCTTCTGTCAGCTTGGCATGACCGGACTGGGAAGAGAAAAGGCCCGTTTCCATATCAAAGAGGTGCGCAATACCCAGGGAGAGCTGGTCGTAAAGGAGAATGAGGTCGATATGAGCCGCTACCGGGTAGGGAAAATCAGCGATTATATCAGAGACAGAAGGAAAGAGCTGCTGGGCGGTGACGGAGAATGGTGGCTGACGTTCACAACGCCGCTGTGTATGAAATATCAGCAGGAATATATGAGCTGCTTTTACAGCGAAGCGCTGGTAAAGGGAGCGGCCAGAAGAGTGCAGATGCTTGACTTCTATATGGGGACAGAGGCAGCCGTGCCGGAGCTTCCACATTATCCGGACATTGTGGGGCAGACAGCTGCCTGGGAGACGGTGAAGCGCTACTCCGCCACAAAGGACATGCATATGACGCTGTGGGGGATTGTCGGAGCAGTGTCATTCCGTGATATGCCGGAGGAATGTCTGGACTATCTGATCGCCGGCGAGCTGACCCACATTGGAAGAAATACGAGCTTTGGATTTGGAAAATATACGATCAGCAGAGAGGGAAAGGAGCACAGAGGACATGAGTAACAGCTATATCCTTGCAATGTATGACATTCGGGGAAAACAGGATTACATTTACAGGAGCAGCAGGATCAAGGAGATTGTCGGGGGATCCTATATTATTAAGGACTGCTTTGACGACTTCCTTTTCCCGGCGGCCAGGGAGGCGTCTGAGGAAGAGCTGGGAAGCGGCCAGGGAAAAGGGATATTCAGCTACAGAGGGACGGGGGATACCGGGGAGCCGGCAGAATTTACCCCTGAGAATTTTGCGGACCGCATCCGCCGAGGCTACATCGGGGAAGTGATCTATGACGGGGGCGGCAATTTCTTTGTACTGTACAGAGACAGGGAGGTTTACCGAGAGGTGAACAGGCGCTTCTATCACAGGCTTCTGGATGGAACCTATTCTCTGCGTGTTCTGACTACCTGTATTGATGAAGTCCACTTTGACGATTACCGGTATGATCAGAGGAGCCTGTACGAAAAGCACAGAAGAAGAGAGCAGAGGGAGAGTATGACAGGTCCGGTGAATACGCTGCCCGTCGTCCAGACGGATTACGGGACATCCATGCCCCTGGAGGCTCTCCAGAGGATCGGAGAGCGCATGGAAAAGGTAAGCTATGAGAGCAAGAAGAAATATGAAAAATACGAGAAGGTCAAAAAGGATTCCAGAAGCTATGAGATACAGATCCAGATGGAGGGAAGCGAGATACTGGACAAGCTGATAACAGAGAAAGGGGAGGAGAGTCTCCTGGCGGTCGTCTATATAGACGGCAACAGCATGGGAGCCCGGGTGGAGAGCTGTCTGAAGCAACTCCGGACAGCGGACGGCGAGGAGGACCGATCCTATGTCTCCTGCGTAAGGGCTCTCAGGAAATTCTCGGATGAGATCCAGGAGCACTATATTGACAGGCGGATCCAGGATGTGGACGCTCTTCTGGAGCAGAAGGAGAACGGGAGAAGGCGGTTCGTAGTCTATGCCGGGGACGAGGTGACCTTTATCTGCAATGCGAGAAACGCATATGACGTGGCGGTGGAATACCTGACAAGGCTGGCAGAGGAGGCGCCTGAGGGGCAGCCCAGAACCTCCTGCGCCGGAATTGCGATCTTCCACAGCCATGCGCCCTTCCGTGAGGCCTACAGGATCGCGGAGGAGTGCTGTGAGTCGGGCAAGAAGCTGCTGAAAGCGGAGGGGATTGAGAACGCGTCCCTGATCGATTTCCACTACTGCCAGGGCGCCTTCGGAACCTCTCTGGAGGAGATCCGGCGCGCGGAAGACACGGAGCAGAGCAGCAGGCCCTGGTTTGTAAACTGTTATGAGGATGGCAGGGAGATAACGGACGACTTCCCTGTAAAAGGAGTCTGTGTTTCCAGCAGGATCGTTGAGATGATGCGTGAGATGCTGAGCCGGGCAGGGAGAAGCAATATAAAAAATCTGGCTCTGAGCGCAAAGAGGAGCCGGGCAGAGTTCAAGTCTGAGGTGGAGAGGATCCGGGCTCACCAGCAGGAGAAGCAGATTGATTTCACGCTGGGGGGAAGGCTGGACGATGAGATGCAGCGGAAGCTGATCTATGACATGGTGCTTGTCTACGACCTGTGGTTTGATGATACGAACGTAAAAGAAAGTACGAAAGAAGGGGGAGAACAGGATGAGCGGCAGAGAGTATGAGCTGGTTATCACATTGAAATCAGACCTGTGTGCCGGGTCCGGCTACGCCTATGCCGGGATTATCGACAGCGATGTCTGCTATGACGCATATGGGTTTCCGTACATTGCGGCAAGATGGCTGAAGGGATGCCTCAGAGAGGCGGCGGAGCTGATCGGGCTAAAGAGCCGTGAAACAGGAGAGCTTTTCGGAAACCCAGGGGAAGATGCTGTCAAAGGCATACATATTGACAACGCATATATAGAGAATTATGGAGAGCTGCGCAGAGATTATGAAATGCTGGAAGAAAAATACCGGAGGTATATCACGCCCCAGAGCATACTGGCGCAGTTTACGACAGTAAAAGCGCAGACAAGGATTGAGAAGAACGGCGTTGCGAAGGATGGATCCCTTCGGTATATCCGTACAGTCAACCATTATTCACCGTCAGATCGGGACAAGGAGATGCGGTTTTATGCCAGAGTGACGCTGCCGGAGGGCCGGGAGGAGCAGTGGCTGCAGCCGATGGAGAGGATCGCGAAGGCGCTTCGCCACATAGGAATGAACAGAAACAGAGGGCTGGGAAGCGTAAGCTGCAGGCTTCTGCCCTGTGAAGGCAGCTCTGCTGCGGGCGCAGGTCCTGTGAACGTAGAGGAAGATGGAGACTACATCCTGAAATACTGCGTCAGAAATACGGCCCCCCTGGCCATGAGCGCGGCAAGTGATCTGAAAACTGAGAAATATATCAGCGGGCGCAGCGTTCTCGGTTTTTTTGCAGGCGCCTACCTGCGCCTGGATGGGAAAAGCGCGGAGGATGAGGAGTTCAGAGATATTTTCCTGAGGAGTAAAGTGAAGTTTGGCGGACTTTATCCTGCCGGAAAGCCGCAGGGAGAGAAAGCGGACATTTTTTATCCGGCTCCCTCATACATAAACCAGCTGAAGAAGACAAAAAGATATGTAAATGTCAGCAAGAAAATCCCCCGCACAGAGGAGGAGGCAGACCGCCTTGGGGTGGAAGCGGCCTGTGCCTCAGGCAATGGAAATCAGCCTAAGAGGCTGAAGGGGAAATTTATCTGCCTTAAGGAAACGGGGCAGGGAGCGGCGAAGATCCTTGTAAAGGAGCCGGACACTGATATCGTGTATCACCATACAAAGAAGTCAAAAAAACAGAGGTCTTCAGACGGCAATTTGCTCTATACAGCCGAGGTGCTCCGGGCAGGCCAGCTATTTGCAGGTGAGATCAGAGGCAGCGGAAGGTATATCAGGCTTCTGGCAGAGCTTCTGGAGGGAAGCACGCTTCGATTTGGCAAGTCAAAAAGCGCCCAGTACGGGACCTGTGTGCTGGCAGACAGGCCTGTGATCCTGAGGGCAAAGGGAGAGAAGAGGACATATAAGGGCGGGAACCGGATCCTGGCGGTGCTGGAGAGCGATGCGATCTTTACCGGCCCATACGGCTATACAGTCAGGTGTGATGAGGTCAGGGAACAGATAAAAGAGAGCCTTGGCGTGAAAGAGAAAGCCTGCACAGAGACAGACGAGGAGATCTATGCGGAGATCGAGACAGGGCTTCTCTCCGGCTACTATTCCAAATGGAATCTGCAAAGGCCGGCCGTGCCGGTCGTGAAGGCGGGAAGTACCTTTGAGTTTAAGCTGGAGGAGGAGTTGTCTGTAGAAGAGGACGCCCTGTGGACAGGGGGAAATAACGGAGAGGGCTTCGGAAGGCTGCGTATTGTGGACAACAATGCCGGGGACTGCCGCGTGGAGCTCTCGGAGGAAGGGGAGAGAACGACAGCAGAGCCTCCAGAGCGAGCCGCCGAGCTTTTCCGACGGATCATTGTCGAAGAGGCCAGGGAGCGGCTGCTGCTCCAGGCGTCCCAGAAGAGACTGGAGCTTGCCAACCCGGCGGCTCTTGGGAGGATCATGCTGATGCTCTCGGAGAGTGTCAATGCCTGGCCGGATGATTCCCGGGGTCAGTATGAGGATTTCTCCCGGCGGATCTCCTCTATCAAATCCACTGATCCGAGAGATAAGGCAGATGGCGCCCTGCGGGAGTGGATCTGCGGCCCGGAGGGCTACGAAGGCGGCCTGAAATATGCAGAGTATGTGGAGGATTTAAGAGAGCTGTATGACGGCCTCCTCAGGGACGGACATTCGGAGGATGCGTTTGACAAAGAAATGTACAGGCTGTGGAGCACCTATCTCATGGCAGCATTTGTGCAGGAAAAATACAGTCTGAAGCAGAAGGAGGGCAGCCATGGGACAGAGAGATGATTGGAACAAGAAAAAGCTGATAAAAAAATATTACAGGATCACCTTTGAGCTGACCTCTCCCCTGACTGTGGGAAACGGGGAAAGCTATGTGACAGACCGGGATATCGTCAGAGACAGCAGGGGAGTTCCCTATATTCCGGGGAGCTCGCTGGCGGGGATATACAGGAGTCTGTTCTCATCCCCGACTGACGGACTCTATTTCGGAGCGGAGCTCACATCTAAGAAGATAGAGGAGTCTTCCGCCGGAGGGAAAAACGTGCTGACAGAGAGCAGGATTGTCGTATACGATGCTCAGATGGAGATGCCTTCGCAGACAAAATATGGAAAAGAAACAGCAAAGAGAGATATGGTCGCGCTGGATGAATATAAGACGGCCATCCCGGGGGCAAAGTTTGATTTTGAGGTTCTGGAGCCGGGCGTAAGGTTCGTCACATATATCGAACAGAATATGGACAGCCCGGATCAGCAGTATGTGATCAATGAGATCGCCCATGCCTGGATGCGGGGACGGATTGCCGTCGGCGCAAAGACAGAGAGAGGCTACGGACACACAAAGGGCATCAGGGCGGAGTCAGCGATGTATGAGCTTGACAGTCCGGAGCAGTTGGAGGACTGGCTTGCCTTTGACATGTATGCGGATGAATGGGAAGGCGGCTGCACAGCGGTGGATTGCGACGACAGCTGTCTTGGTGCGGCGGAGCCATCCTCCCCGGAATATGACAGGATAAAAGGCGCCTGCCTTGCCATGAAGATTTTTCTGGCAGAGGAGGAGAAGCGCACAGTCAGGCTGCGTCTTGCCCAGCGGGGCGGAATTTCGATACGCCAGTATACAACGAATGTGGACGAGGAGGATTACCGGCAGCTCACGACCAGACCGGTCTCCGGTGAAGAGCGTGAGAATGGAGCAGAGGGGACGCCGGTTGTTCCCGGCACATCCTGGGCGGGAGCCTTCCGTGCCCAGATGGGACGGCTGGATCCCGGGTTCGGGAAGGGACAGCCGTCTGCGGAGCTGTTCTTTGGCAAGGCCAGGGGACAGCGGCAGGAAAAGAGCGGCAAGAGCCGGATCGGATTTTCAGAGAGCCGGATCACCGGGGGCAAATGGGTTGCGTATACCCGAAATGCCATTGACCGGTTTACCGGAGGAACCGTAGAGGGAGCGCTTTACTCAGAAAAGACATATTACAACGGGGAGACGGAGCTGACCATCACCTGTGATTTCAGTGACAGGGGAGAGGGAAAGGTCGAGGAACAAGACAGAAGACATCTGGCCAGGGTGCTGTCCGCCGCAGTTCTGGATCTGGACGCCGGCTATATGGCAGTCGGTGGACTGACAGCAGTGGGAAGAGGAATGTTCCGCGTGGAGCAGATCGCTGTGGATGAAAAGCTGATCTTGGACAGAAAGGCCGGACAGAGCCCGGAGCCAGAGGAAATCTTCGCCGAGCTTGTGAAGGCGATAGCAGGGGAGGAGGAAAGGTAAATGAGCGTGGAGATAAAGAAATACGGCCCGGGCGACGAGGAGATGTTCTGTGCTGATTTCGACAGCAAAGTGCTTGCGGGACAGGACGCCGCGGCCGGTACAAGGTATATATTTGTCATGACAACCGAGGAAATCGGCTTCTGTGAGGCCCAAAGAGAGTCCTTTGACAGAAAGGAGCTTTTTGACAGTGGACTGGAGATCCGGATCTTTGACGAAAAAAGCGAGGCAAAGTGGTTCCGCACAGGCATAGACAGACCGTTTCGCTTCCGCAAGAGGCGGGACGGCGAGGAGACAGAAAAAGACAGGCTTCATCACTGGGATGAGTCCCAGTATCTGGATATTGACACGCAAAGAACAGAGGATGCGAGGAAAAGCGGAGCGCTTGAGGCTGGCTGTGTCTATGCCACAGGCGGAGGCAAATATCCTCTGCCCATAGAAGCGGGGACTGACGCAAAGATACGGATAAGAAATTATCTCGGGGAGGATCCGGACACCGGTGAGCTGTACGTGGAGGACTGGCGGCTGGCCGGATTTGGCGAATGGAAGGACGACAGGGAGGTGTAACAATGCAGAGGTTCATAAATCCATATAATTTTATATCACTCTCAGATAAGCCCCAGCGGCAGCAGGAGGCTGAGGGACAAAAGTACACCGGCTCTGTCACATACAGGCTGCGCACCCGCTCCAGCCTTTTTATACCAAACACCAGCAGCAACAAAGCCTTTTCCTACACTCCTGACAAGGAGGATGATCCGAGAAACGAGCACGGGCTGTATGACTTTTTCTCCTATGAGATCCTCGACCCGGACAAGGTGTATGACGGGAAGTGTTTTGAGCCTGTCATTCCGGGAAGCGAGGTCAGGGGGATGCTCCGGAGCATCTATGAGACGCTGACCAATTCCTGCCTGCCTGTGATGGACGGAGAAAAGAGGATCGGGAAAAGGACAGTGGAGCATTTTAAGCCCGCAGTGCTGAAGTGGGAGCACGGCCATATCTATCTGCATGATGTGCTGGATAAAAGGGGCAGGCCAAAGGGGGAGGCTCTGTACAGGGACCGGTCGGATTTCTCCGACAAAAAGCATCTTTCTTGTCAGATACGGGACGGTATGAAGGTGAGCTTCTCGCTGGCTAAAAAGGAAAGTGGCAATGCCTTTGCCAAACCGGATGTGGAGGAGATCTCGGAGACGCCGGGGAAATATCCTCATGAAGGGTATATCCTGAAGGGGAACCAGGGGAAAAAGCACAGCCCGGAGATCGTGCCGAACAAGAACAGTAAATGCGGTTCATGCGTGATGCGCCAGAGGGGAAAATGTCCGGGAAACAGGGACAGCAAAGTGGAGCACTGCTTTCTGGCTGAAAAGCACTGCGCCCATGTGTTCTATATACCACCCGACACAGACAGTTCTTTCCGCCTGAACACGGCAAGCATGGAGACGCTGCGCCTCGTGCTGGAGCAGTATATGAAGGAGGATCCGGATTCCTACAGGGAGTATGAGATCTCCTATAAGGAGTTTATGGCAGGTAAAGCGGACGGCCTTCCCGTATATTATTCCAGGCTGGATGACACGGACTATGTCATGCTCTCTCCCGCCTGCATTACAAGAGAGGTCTATAAAAATACAGTAAATACACTGGTAGATGAATACAGAAGGTGCAATTCCAGGGAGAGAGAGCTGTGTCCCGCATGCCGGCTCTTTGGTATTGTGAATTCCGATGTCGCGCAGGGCAGCAGGATCCGGTTCTCGGATCTGCACCCGTCTGCGAAAAGAGATTGTCGGGAATACTATGACAAAAAGCTGCTGACGCTGGATCCGCTGGCGGTTCCCCACCCGGAAAACACAGAGTTCTATCTCAAAAAACCGGAAGCAAAGCCAATTGATCCGGACGGAGAGGTATGGTTCTGGACCTATGACTACTACACGGTGAAAAACAGGAACAACCAGGTCATTGTCAAGTCGTACCAGCCTCAGATATCAGGCAGAAAGTTTTACTGGAATAATTTGACCCCGGCGAGAGACTGTGGGAAGAAGACGGCTCTTAACAGAACAGTGAGGACAGTCCGCCCGGGAGTGGAATTTACAGGAACCATATATTTTGATGGTATCAGTAAAAGACAGCTGGATCAGCTGCTCTATATCCTGATGTATACGTCCGATGGAAAACACGGGTACAAGCTGGGAACCGGTAAGCCGCTCGGCCTTGGAAGCGTGGAGCTGTCTATAGATAATGCACGGGACGTCTCAATCCGCATGTTTGACGAGAAGGGCTATCACTGCACGCACATGGATGATCTGGAAAAGATCCATCAAAGTACCTTTGAGGAGCTTGGAATGGATACCAGGACGGAGAAGCCCTTTGAGCTGATCACAAGATACCTCAGGGCCGAGGAGATGGCATGCATCCACTATCCGAGAACAGGCGATAAGGAGGACGAAGAGGGCTTCCAATGGTTTATGAAGAATAAGGTGTATCATAAGTATGATAAAAAGACAAGACAAGTTGGCTTTGTGGACCCAGGAGGAGTTGCGGCGGCCAGAATTCAGATGGAGGTAAAAACCAGCCTGCCCACACTGGATGGAGGCGAGGTGCCCTGGCTTCCGTCTGATCCTCAGGCGGTGAGTGAAAAAAAGCCGGATAAAGGCAGAAATGACAACAGGAAGAAGGAAAAGGATCGTACTGCATGGGAGCCAAAGAAAACCTATAGAGTGCGGATTACCTCTCAGAGCCGACCGGCAAGAAATGAATATTTCTATGAGTATGATATAGAAGTTCTGAGTGAACCGGCTCTAAACAAGAAAAGTAATATTATTACTGCAAAGAAGAAAATATTTCTGAAGCCGGGAGATGAGGTGGAAGCAGTGAAGTTTAAAGATGGGATTTTTAACCTGAAGCGATAGTGCAGCTATAGATGTATGTGGTTTGGCAGCAGGCCATTTCTGGCCTGCCGGCAAACCATCATACAAGGCATTGAAATGTGCGTAAAGAAACAAAAAGGGAGCTGACTTTCCGGAAAGCGAAGAGGTATAATACCTGTAAGGAGGCAGCGCAAAAGCAACTGCAAATATGAACAAATTGTAAACATGCCAAAAAATGTTGGAAAAACAGTTGATATCAGAATATTCTGATAAATCCCTGCAAAAATGAGCCTGGGAAGCCAGTGTTTATGCGGGGTTCAGAAGGGTACTGTGGAAATGAAGAGAGCCCGTTTAGGGCGTTGACACATCATTGCCATATCCATAAAGCTTATTTGGTCGAGTGGAAATGAAGAGAGCCCGTTTAGGGCGTTGACACTCCATTTCGTACCCATCATCAAGGGTGTATTTTACAGTGGAAATGAAGAGAGCCCGTTTAGGGCGTTGACACACAGCCCCTGCGCTGCGGCATTTGTTGCTGTCATTGCCGTGGAAATGAAGAGAGCCCGTTTAGGGCGTTGACACACCCATACCCTGTCACCTTCAGGCGGACAGATTCCCCAGTGGAAATGAAGAGAGCCCGTTTAGGGCGTTGACACCACAATATGTGTCTTCTATTTCATCATCCGATTTCCTCTGTAGAAATGAAAGAAGCCCGTTTAGGGCGTTGACACAGAATATACAAAAGATTCATCATAGGTCAATGTATAAGTAGAAATGAAAGAAGCCCGTTTAGGGCATTGACACACCCCTTTATGTAAGGTTCTAGTTGCAGCTAGGACCGTAGAAATGAGAAGAGCCCGTCCAGGGCGTTGTATTGCCAGCTCTTCACAATATGCAGAGCGGAGAGGAGGTGCGGGATGAAAGCAATGCATAATCATTATTCTAAGGAGGTAATATATGAAACAGGAACTGATTACTATGACAGAGAAGTGGAAGGGATTAGAGCGAAAGACCGTAAAGCAGAGGGAAAAGGCTGATAATTTTTATGAGACAAAGCTCATGAAGCTTATCGAAGAAGAATTTATAGCAAACAATAGCGAAAAGGTCTATGAGAAAGTTGAATATTTGATCATGTCCGTGGGGACGTCATACGAACCGCTTGTGCTGGATATCCAATTATTGCAGCCCAGGCGGATTCTTTTTCTCTATACAGAGACAACGGAGAGTGTCTTGAACAAGATAGCGAAATACTGCCAGCTGGATCCGGTGCGCTATTCCAAAAGACAGGTCAATGAGACGGATCCGCTGGATGTCTACAGGGAAATCAAAGCCGCGTATTTAAAGTGGAATCGTCCGGACAAGCTGTACATCGACTTTACAGGCGGCACAAAGGCCATGTCCGCAGCAGCTGCGATGGCGGGCTCGGTTATCAAGGTTCAGCTTATCTATATCGGATCTGAGCAGTATCTCACAGATTTCAGGAAGCCGGAGCCGGGCTCAGAGAGACTGTACTATATTTCCAATCCAATAGAGATATTTGGAGACCTGGAGATAGAGAAGGCGTTAGAGCTGTTCGACAAATATAATTATGCGGGAGCCAGAGAAAAGCTGAGAGAGCTGAAGGAAACAGTGCCCGCCCCCGATATCAGGCAGCAGCTTTCATTTGTACATGATCTTGCAATGGTTTATGAATATTGGGATGCGCTGGAGTTTCCGCAGGCTTACAAGGCGATGTGTTCATTGACAAAGGATTTGGAGCGGGATTCCCGGCTCAACCCTGACTTCCTTATGATGGATTTCCTGCCGGCGCTGAAGAGACAGGAGGCAGTGCTGAAGCAGCTTGATGAGCTGTCCGGTTTGCTGAAAGAAAAGAAGAATATGGACATTTTAAGGGGAACAGAATATATTGTCCCGCTTATGTTTACGATGTATGAAAACGCTGAAATCCGGAGAAAGCAGAAGAAGTACGATATGGCTACATTGCTGCTGTACAGGCTTCTGGAAATGATAGAGCAAAGACGACTGGCTGTCTACAACCTTTATATTTCTCAGATGAATTACAGGGACATTATTTATAATACGGAGCGCTGCCCCGAGATGGAGGGAAAAGACGCCGATGAAAGAAAGCGGTTGCTGGAGAAGACGGTGTACGATATCAGGCGGCAGCTTTTCAAGAGAAATGTCAATCGCTATCTTCTGGATCAGATATCACTTCTGGAGGGCTTTATCCTTCTTCTGGCGCTGAATGACGAGATATCGGAGGCGAGAGCCGGACAGCCAATTGATAAGCTCAGGCGTGTCCGCTCCATGGTGTATTTGCGGAACAACAGTATTTTCGCACATGGGCTGGGGCCGGTATCGGAAGAGGATTTTCTGAAATTCAGAGGCTTTGTGCTTGAAATATTCAGGGAGTTCTGCGAGGTTGAGAAGATTGACTTTGACAGCTATTCCCGGGATATGGAGTGGCTGAATCCGCTGCACTCGAAGAATTATGTGCGTATGGAGGAGGCGGAGCCATGGCGGTGATCTACATGAAAGAGCAGGGAAGCTTTGTTCAGAAAAAGGGCGGACGGATCGCGGTGAGCAAGAATTCGCAGCCTCTCATGGAATTTCCGGTTTCAAATATAGAGGGGATTGCTCTCATGGGCAATGTGCAGATTACCGCACAGGCACTTCATTTTCTTCTTCAGCAAGGCATTGACATCAGCCATTATACGTACGGCGGTCAGTATCTGGGCCAGACCGCGGCAGAATCTTCAAAAAATATATTCTTACGATTTTCCCAATATGAGCTTTACAACAATGAGATAAAGAGGCTGGAGTTTGCGAAAGACATTGTGGCGAATAAAATAGAGAACCAGCTTGAAATGCTCCGCAGTCATCGCTGGGAGGGGTATCCGGAGTGGAAGGAAGATGCTGCCCGGATCCGCAAAATGAAAGAGAAGGTCTGTTCTGCAGAGACGGCAAATGAATTGCTGGGCATAGAGGGAATGTGCAGTAACATTTATTTTCGCGCATTTGGCCATATGTTCTGCTGTGAATTTGAGTTTCACGGAAGAAACCGGCGCCCTCCCAGGGACCCGGTCAATGTGATCATCAGTCTGGGATATACGTTCCTCACAAAGGAAATCTGTGCTGCTCTGGAGGCGGAGTCATTTGAACCGTACCTGGGTCTGCTTCACGGCATACGCTATGGTCGGAAATCGCTTGCTCTGGATATTATTGAGGAATTCCGCCAGCCGGTCATTGACCGTATGACCTTGAAGCTTTTCAATAAGAGGATGCTCTCAAAGTATGATTTTGATATGGAGGAGGACAGAGTAATTCTGAACACAGAGGGCTTTCGAAAATTCTGTGCGGAATATGAGAAGTGGATGTCCGGAAAAGCAGGAGGTGAAAATGCGTCTGGATTTCGGGGCGCCATACGCAGGCAGGTCGGACTTTTAAAGCAGTGTATTCAGAAAGACGTTCGGTATATCCCGTTCAGACTGGGGGTGCATGATGTACGTGGTAAGCTATGACATTTCTTCGGACCGTCTGCGAGGCAAAGCGGCCAAAATACTGGAAGGCTATGGAATACGGATACAGTACAGCGTATTTGAGTGCAGGCTGACAGAAAAGAAGTATAAAGAGCTGTATGGAAAATTGCTGGAGCTGATGGCAGGCGCAAAGGAGGGGAGTATACGCTTTTATTCTATATGCGGAAATTGTGAGGATAAGATCCTTACAATAGGGCAGGTCGCTTCCATGACAGAGCAAGCGACAGAGCCTGTGATCGTGATATGAGCCTCTCTTCTCATCGAGCACCTATGCATACCGGCCTGGGCAGTCGGCGCTGGAAGCCATAAACGTCATCGAAGAGAAGACAAAGGGACGGGATGATCTGTGGGTTCTTCAGATGGATATCTCCGCTTTCTTCGACCATATCCCACATGAGGAGCTGCTTCGTATACTAAGCAGACAAATCAGGGAAAACGATGTGCTGGAAGTGGTGAAAGCAATTTTAAAAGCAAAGGTACTAGATGAAAACACAGGAGATCTCAGTGAGAATCAGATTGGAATTTACCAGGGGTCTTCCTGTGCGCCGCTGCTGTCGAACATTTATCTTATGGATTATGACAGGGAAATGGAAAAGAGGAGCAGCTTTTATATACGTTATTCTGACGATATTCTCGTCCTGGAGCCCAGCGAAGAAAATGCAGGCCGGCTCTTTGAATATTCCAGACTTTATCTTGGGAAAATGGGGCTGGAGCTAAAAGAAAGCAAGACCAGACTCCAGCGTCTCGGGAGAGAGGGATTTACGTATCTCGGTTATCGCTTTACTGTCAATGGAAAAGCTGTGCCTGCAAAAGCAGTGTCTTCACTGACATCACGGCTGGAGACTATGTGGCTTACGTCCGGACTTGAACTGGATAAAAAAATAAAGAAAGGCCAGGAAATCCTTGGAGGATGGGAGCAGTACTATCGCGGCGAGAGGAAACCGGACAGTATGATTGAATATGTGATTATTCTCTCCATGGTTCAAAACAAAGAGAAGGAGATACGTGAAAAAATAGAGGAACAGAGATTTGCACAGGTTAATTACTATAAGGATATCGCAAAATATATGGCGGATTACTGGATTGGAAGAGAGAAGCTTAGCTTTGCGCTGAGAGAATATGAGCAGTTTTATCAGGTTCCGGAGGAGCCGGGGAAATCGGGGACGGATAAGGAGCATGACCAAAAGTATGTAAGATTTTCCGGAGAACTGGCAAAATGTTATGAGAGACTTCTGACAGAGCCCTCCGATGAGCTCTGTGCGGACATTGTGCAGCTGTACTCAGATATGGGCGAATATGAAAAGGCATCCTGTTTTTGGGAGATGAAGGTCAGATATTCACAGAAATCATCTGTGGACTCCTGGGCGGACGACAGAAAAGCCCTGGATATGACGAATTTAACAGACAATAGCAAGGCGAAAATTGATATACAGGAATACACGGAGCTCTTTGCAGGGAGAGAAGATACCTATGCGGTAGAGATGCCTGGCCCGGGAGGAAAGAGGATTGCGGAACAGGTGATGGAGCCCCTTACGGAAGAAGTGATCAGGCGACATCTGGCGGGAGAGATGACAGTAGAGTCTTATGTCCAGCGGCCAAACAGTACAGCAAAATACACAGTCTTTGACATTGATATTTCTAAAAGGATACTGCTGCAGTACAGCTATGGAAGCGCTGAATTCACAGCATACAAGCAAAAAGCGGCCGGCTTTGCCCGACAGTTATGCAAAGTACTCAGGAGGATAGGGCTGACATGCTATGTGGAGGATACAGGATTCAGAGGATATCATGTCTGGGTGTTCTTTACGGAGTGGATTCCTGTGCGGTACATTAACCAGTTTACTGACTGCGTGCAGAAGGAGCTTGAGGAAGAGGAGGAAGATATCGTCCTGGAGATTTTCCCCAATAATATAAGGGTGAGACAGGGGAAGTGCG
>NZ_CAUGIN010000018.1:0-64228 GCF_959599685.1 Lachnoclostridium phocaeense | reverse complement strand
GAAACAACCGCCAGGACGATCGCGTCAAGAAGGGCAGCTCCGGTGTTAAATACCATACCATCACTCCTTTTTCTTCCTGCCTTACAGCGCCGTCAAGTGTCCGGCACTGATATGATCAAAATTCTAATATTATTTTTATGGCTATATTATATGTTGTATAGTATTATTTGTCAATAAATATTATACAAAAATAAAACAGCCCCGCCCTGACAGGAATCCTAAGTTTTCCTGTCAGAGCAGGGCTGCTCTGCCTCTTGCCGGTCCTTACCCCGGCAGGTTGATCTCTTCACGCAAAGTAAAGGAATAGATGATCTTCTCTTTAACCAGTCTGCCCACGAGCTGTTCAAGGGCCTTCGCATAGTAGTCCAGCTGGGCATGATACTTTTCCGTCAGCTGGCCTGCCGTCTGCACCTGGTCGGTCTTATAATCCAGCACCACAAGGCCGTCCTCCTCCTGGAACCAGACGTCGATGATCCCCTGGACGAGGATTTTATCCTCTTCCCCGCCGGCGCTGTCCGGGTACACCTCTTCCATATCCACGCCGATCACAAAAGGCTGCTCCCGGAAAAGCTGTCCTCTCCTGGACGCCTCAAGCATCCGCCTGCCGCTCTCACACCGGGTGAACTCCAGTATATCTCCGGTGCGGACACAGCGGGCCATCTCCGGAGCAATCCGGCCGCTCTCTTCCATAGCCCGGACAGCGGCAGCCAGGCTTTCTTCACTGTACTCTTCCGTAAAATCTAAAAGCTCCATCACCCGGTGGTAGGCGCTTCCCCGGGAAGCGCCGGTAAGCTCTTCCTCCGCGGCCCTGAACCTGGGGATCAAGGGCACCACATCCGGCTCCTCAAAGGGCAGCTCGCCTGCGTCCCCCGGCTCCTCCAGGGACAGTTCTCTTAAATACTCTCTTTTTTTCAGCTCAGACACTGTAAATTTCAGCTTCCGCCCCTCCAGGTCCGGATAAGGGTATCGATAGGAAAACTGTTCCTCCAGATTCTCTTTCATCCCAGAGTCGTAGGTCTCCTGTGTATTCCAGTCTTCCAGCGCCTTCTTCGTGAAAATGCCCTCTGCCTCCTCCTGCACCTGCCTTCTGACCAGCTCCTTCAGATCCAGTATCTCCACCTGGAAAGGAGAGGCTCCTGCGGCCACAGCGGGCAGGATCCAGTCCAGATAGCTGGAAGCCCGGGACAGATCGCCAAAAGAGAGGGGCCGCACCTCCTCCAGCTTTCCTGCCGGGTCCTTGGCCGTCCCCACCAGGATCAGCTTCTCTTTCGCCCGGGTCAAGGCCACGTAAAGAACGCGAAGCTCCTCCCCCAGGTTCTCCAGCTTTTCCTTCCGCTGGATCACCTGCTTGTAGAAGGAGGGAGCCTTTGTGCGGCGCTGAAGATCCACCACATCCATCCCCACACCCAGGGAGGCGTGGATGAGGATATTCCCCTTTGTGTCCTGGGTGTTGAAGCCTTTTCCCATTCCGGCCGCGATCACCACGGGGAACTCCAAGCCCTTGCTCTTGTGGATACTCATAATGCGCACAGTATCTGCATTCTCATCGCTGACAGAGGCCTCCCCGTAGTCCACGTTGTACTTCTGGAGCTGCTCAATGTAGCGGACAAAATTGAACAGCCCCTGGTAGCTGGTGCTCTCAAAGGCCATGGCCTTCTGGGCCAGCATGTCCACGTTGGCTCTCCTCTGCTCGCCGCCGGGAAGAGCCGCCACATAGTCCCCGTATCCGGTGTCATCCAGTATCTCCCACAGGAGTTCGTGGATGGCCGTATAGGAGGCCTTCTCCCGGAAATAGTCCATCTTGTCCAGGCAGGCAGCCAGCTTCTCTCGAAGAGCCGGGTCTTCCCCCTGACTCCGATACTGTTCCACCGCCTCACAGAAGCGACGGTCAGGGCAGGCGATCCGGATCCTGGCCAGCTCCTCGTCCGTGAGGCGCCCAAACCAGGAAGAGAGGACTGCTGTCAGGGGAATATCCTGCTTTTCATTTTGCAGCACCCGGAAGTAATCCAGCAGCACGCCGATCTCCCTTGTCTCAAAGTACCCTTCTTTTGTCCCCGCGCAGGCCGGGATGCCCTCCTCCAGCAGCACCTCCATGAACACATCGCTCCACCCTTTGATGCTCCTCGTCAGGATGACAATGTCCCCATAGCGCACCGGCCGCAGTTTTCCCGTCTCCTTGTCCGTCACCATCTGCTCTTTTAAGAGCCTGCGGATGCAGTCTGCCACTGCCCTGGCCTCCAGTTTTCTGGAAGAGAGCTTTTCTCCTGCTGCCTCCTCCAGCTCTTCCTCCGGGCTGCCGTCAATGAGAAGAAGCTCTGTCTCATTGCCCAGGCTCTCCGGATAGGAAGCGCCGGGCCACAGAGCAGCCCTGTCGTCGTAGGTGATGCCTCCAAGCTCCGGTATCATGATCCGGCGAAAAAGGGCATTGACGCTGTCCAGCACCTCCGGCCGGCTTCGGAAATTCTTAAACAGGTCGATCCGCTGGGTCGGGCTGTCCGTCCCCTTCCCCTCGTAAATCCGGTAGGTATCAAACTTCTCCATAAAAAGCTCCGGCCTGGAGAGGCGGAAGCGGTAAATGCTCTGCTTCACATCCCCCACCATAAAAATGTTGTTTCTCCCCTGCCAGGTGCGGGACACACTTGTCAGGATGGCCTCCTGGATCAGGTTGCTGTCCTGGTACTCGTCGATCATGACTTCCCGGAACTGCTCCTGGTACACCCTGGCGCAGGCAGAAGGCCGCAGGCCGTCCTCTGTCTTCTCCGTGAGGATGCGCAGGGCATACTGCTCCATATCCGAGTAGTCGATCATGCCGCGGCTCCTCTTTTTCTCCTCAAACCGAACAGCAAAAGCCTCCGTCAGGTCCTTAAGCTCCTCCATCATGGGCGCGCAGGCTGCCAGCCCCGCAAGAACCTCTTCTTCTGTCTGAGAAAAATACTGCTCTGCCGGAAAAACCACCGCCTTTTTCAGCTCATCCCGGAGCTTTTTCACCCGCTCCGCCTTGTCTTTTGACACAGCCTTATCTCTGTTGGGAGCCAGTTTTTTCCAGGAGATCTGCTCCGCCGCCTGCCGGTACTGGCTGTAGGCAGCGGCCTGCCGGAATCGCTCCACGTTTTTCATGTCGCTCTCCAGCATCTCCTCATACATGTAAGGGCCGTCCGGCTCCAGGCAGAGTGCCAGCGCCTGGTCTTTCAGACTGGCCGCCGTCTCCATGGCGTGATCCACTTCCTCCCGGACAAAGGCAAAGAAAGGCGTCCGGGCAAGTTCTTCCCCGCTATGAATCTGGCAGGCACGGACACAGTCCGCAAGCCATCCTTCCGGGTCCGGACAGCTCCTGGAAAACTCGTACAGCCTCAGGATGATCTCCTCCAGCTTCCGGTCGCTTTTTCCCGACGCATAGCTCTCCGCGAAGGCAAGGAAACGCTCTTCTTTCTTCTCATACTTTTCCTCCAGGAGCTCCTGCAGCACATCCCGCTCCAGCAGCTTCAGCTCCCCCTCTTCGCCGATGCGGAAGGAGGGATCCATGTCAATGACATGGAAATTCTCCCGGATCACAGAGAGACAGAAGCTGTGGATAGTCGTGATAGAAGCGCTGTGGATCAGGGTGGCCTGCTGCCGCAGATGCTCGTTGAAGGGATCCTCCTGGGCTTTCTTCTCAATGGCTGTGCGGATCCTCTCTTTCATCTCCGCCGCGGCCGCCTCTGTGAACGTGACGATGAGCAGCTCATCCACGGACAGAGGGTCCTCCTGCCGGGTGAGCATGGTGATGATCCGCTCCACCAGCACGGCTGTCTTGCCGGATCCTGCCGCAGCGGACACAAGGATGCTGCGGTCTCTTAAGTCAATGACACTCTGCTGTTCTTTTGTCCACTTTACGCTCATGGCTGTTCCTCCTGTCTGTCTCCTGCTTCTGCCGCGCCGTCCTCTGTCCTGCCGTATGCCTGGATGCGCAGCAGCGCCTCCTCCTGTCCCATCCTGCTGACCTCCCGGTAGCTGTAGCCCGGAAGGGAGCTGTCAAATCCGCAGATATGCCGGTATCCGCAGTAGTCGCAGCCGGTCCGGTCCCCGTACCTGTAAGGCTGGACCTTTGCCTCACCGGAAGCGATGCGGTCGTGCAGTTCCCCCGCCTTCTTGCTGGCAAAGACTCCCAGCATGCGGAAGTTTTCTCCCGGCAAGGCCTTCGATCTTGCAGAGAGATCCCCGTCCTTTTTGAAGGAGACAGGGATGACCAGAGAATCCCCCTGGGCCCTGTGCTCCAGATGCCAGAGGGAGTCCCCCTCCAGGCTCACCAGACCATCCGGCCGGAGCTTCTTCAAAAGGCTCTCCTGGATCTGACTCTCCTCTTCCCTCGGTTCTGTAAAGGGATCCTGGATGTGGTAATAGAATACTCCGGCGGGGACAGGCTCCCTGCCCGGATACTTCTTCCCTGCGATCTTCAGCGCCTCCTCCATGTAGACCAGGAGCTGCATCTGCAGCCCTCCATAGACAAGGGACAAGTCAAAGGCTGTCTGTCCTGTCTTGTAGTCCAGGACTTTGACATAGACCTTGTCCTCCTCCACGCAGGTATCCACCCGGTCGATCTTTCCCGCGCCGAACTTCAGTTCATAGGCCTCCGGCCGGAAATCCCCGGCCCTCAGCTGCTCTGTAAGCGCCCACACAGTCCGCTCCATCATGTGCTCGATCCGGGTGATGAGCCAGCTATTCCTGGATGTGCTGTAGAGAACCGAGTTGCCGTAGTCTGTCACGGCCTCCTCAACGCTCTCCTTGCAGAGCTTCTTCTGCTCCTCCCGGTCAAGTCCGATCCAGCCTTCCTTGCTGGCGGAGGCTTTCCGGGAATACCTCTCGATGGCCCCGTGGAACACATTTCCCATGTCCACTGCCTGGAACTCATAGGCCTCCCTCTCCTTCAGGCGCAGCCCGTAATGGAGGAAATGCGCAAAGGCGCATGCAGAGAACTTCTCCATGCGGGAGATACTCTCCAGCGGCCGGTCCCCGTACAGCCGCTCTGCCACAGCCTGCGTGACAGCGTCTGCCGGTCTTCTGTAAAATCCCGCCTCCAGGATGGCGCCCAGCTTATCTCCCCACTCCTGGTGCTTTTTGTACCAGTTATAGAGCTCCATCCAGGCGCCCCCCGCCTTTTCACTCTTCATCCGCAGCCCTTCGATCAGCTCAGACAGCCCGGTCTTCGGAGAAAGTTCCCTGTCCCGGAGCGAAAGAGCGTCCTCGTCTGTGACGGCCAGATCCGGGAAAAGTTTCTCCAGCTCCTGCACAAGGTAGGATGGACGGATGGTCTTTCCGTCAGCGGACACCCTGCTGTAGAAGACACACAGCTTCCGGGAAGGTTTGGTCAGGTTCAGGTAGAGATAGTATTTCTGTACATAGGCCTGCTCCCTGCTCCCCGGCGTCAGGGCGATCTTCTCCTTCTCAAAGGCCTTCACGTCCCGCTCGGAGAGAAGGCCGGTCCGCACAAGGGAGCCCGGAAGGAAGGTGTCATTGGCCCCCACGAAGATCAGGGCCTTCACCCCCTTCAGCCGGGTCCTTTCCATATCTCCAGCCACCACCTGGTCGATGCCCGGAGGAATGACTCCCACCTTGGCCTCCGCAAGCCCTGCATCCAGCAGGTCACTGTACTCCTGCAGGGAGACCTGTTCCTCGCCCAAAAGCTCCACGAATTTGTCAAAAAGCCCGATGACAATACCGTAGATCTGGGCGTACTCCCGGGCCAGAGCATTCTCTCCTCTCTCCTGGAAAGTCTCCTCCTGCTTTTTCAGGGCAAGCTGCATCTCCTCTCCGGCCAGGAAGTCATAGAGAGCCTCTGTGATATCGCGGACGGTCTTCCTCCTCTGGCGGAGCACGAAAAGGAGAGGCTCCATCTTCTCCACAAAGAGGACACGCATGTGGTTGAGTCTCTCCAGCTCCTTTGCAGCCATACCCTCAGGCCGGCGGATCCAGCGCTGCTGCCATTTTTTCCATCCCCGGATGCCAAGGGCCATACAATAATTCTCCAGATCGTCCAGCTCCCCTCTGGAAAAGGAAGTGTATCCGGTGCGCAAAAAACGGAACACGCTGTCACATGTAAAGCTCTCCCTGGACATGGCAAGAAGACTGCGGATATACTCCACAAAAGAATTGAGCAGAATGCTCCTCTTCTGATCCATGAAAACCGGGATCTCATAGCGGGCAAAGGCCTTTTTGAGATAATTGCCATAGACTTCCATGTCGCTGGCGATCACGCCGATCTCCCGGTACCGGTACCCCTCCCCGCGCACAAGGGCGCGCACCTTCCGGGCGGCTGCCTCCGCCTCCTCGTCCGGGCTGGCTGCCACATGGATCTCCACACCGTCCTGCTCACCCTCAAAGACCGTATTTCCATATCGGAAAAGATGATTCTCCACAAAAGCCAGAGCCGGGCTCTCTTGAAATCTGGGAGGCACCTGGGGCCGCAGAAATTTCAGTTCTTCCACCGGCACATGGCGCTCCCGGGCGATCTCCACCAGCGATGTGACCGTCTTTTTGCTCATGGCAAACAGCTGATAAGGATGGTCCCAGGCGTAGGGATTTTCCCTTCCGTCGATCGTCACTGTGACGATCACATCCCTGCAGATGGTCAGGAGCTCTCCCAGAAGACGATTCTGTACGGGCGTAAACCCGGTGTAACCGTCCAGCACCACTGTGCTCCTCCTCAGCAGGGCGGAATCCCCCGCCACTTTTGCCAGCACATCCAGCAGCTCTTCCTTTGTGGTGTACTTTCCCTTCAGATAGTCCTGGAAGCTCCTGTAGAGAAGTTTTAAGTCCTGCAGCTTAAAGGACAGGTATGAGCCCTCCTGCTCCTCTGCTATGACCTGCTCAAGCTGTTCCTCGCCCACATCGTACTGCATGAACTCGGAGAGGACGGATTTTACCTCGCTGACATAGCCCAGCCTCCGCATGTTGCCCTTCAGCACGGTCAGCTCTTCCTCCAGGTCCCCGCCGATCTTGCGCAGCACCAGGTTCTTCCCCTCGTCATCCAGCACAGGAAAGCCTCCTTTGCCTGTCTCTTCAAAGATCCGGTGAGCCAGGCGCACGAAGCTGAGGACGTCGATATTCATAATCCCCTTCGCAGGGCTCATCATCACAAGGTCCTTCTGGGTCTGCATGGTAAACTGCTCCGGCACCAGGACCAGATAGGAAAGGCCGGGATTTTCCCCGGCCTCCTGTATGATCCTCTCATATAGATAATGGGACTTCCCGGAACCGGAACCCCCAAAAATAAATTTCAATGCCATATTATCTTCCTCCTGACGGATCATGGGTGAGTTTTCCGTAAACATCTACAGGCACATAAGCCCGGACATAGATTCCCTCCTGGGTATACTCTTCTTTTTTCAGTTCCCCGTATTTCCGGATGAGCTGTATCTTACCTGCGTCGCTGTATGGGTAGATCTGCTCGATCTCCACCTTCTGCTCCCGCAACACATCCTCCACACAGGCCAGAAGTTCCTCCACGCCCTCCCCTGTCTTTGCCGAGATGAAAGCAGTCCTCTCCGCCTGGAAATCCCGGGGCGCGTACTCTCCCACAAACCGGTCCTTCTTGTTGAAAGCTGTGATCACCGGCTTATCTGAGGCTTCCAGCTCCCGCAGCGTCTCGTAGACTACATGCATCTGCTGATCCATCTGCGGGTTGGAAGCGTCCACAACGTGGAGCAGAAGATCTGCGTACTTCGCCTCCTCCAGCGTGCTCTTAAAGGCCTCGATAAGATGATGGGGCAGCTTGCGGATAAAGCCCACCGTGTCTGTCAGGAGGACCTCCTGTCCGCCCGGCAGCTTCAGGTTCCTGGTGGTCGGATCCAGCGTGGCAAAGAGCTTGTCCTCCGCCAGGATGCCGGCCCCGGTCAGAGCGTTCAGGAGCGTGGATTTCCCGGCGTTGGTGTAGCCCACGATAGCGATCACCGGTATGCGGCTCTTTGCCCTGGACTCCCGGGTAAGCTGCCGGTGCCGCTTCACCTCTTTCAGCTCTCTTGTGAGCTGGGAGATCCGCCCTTTGATCAGCCGCCGGTCCATCTCCAGCTTCTTCTCACCAGGTCCTCTCGTGCCGATGCCGCCTCCCAGCCTGGACAGAGAGGTGCCAAGTCCCGTGAGCCTGGACTGTCTGTATTTCAGCTGGGCCAGCTCCACCTGGATCTTTCCTTCACTTGTGGAAGCCCGCGCCGCAAAGATATCCAGGATGAGAAGGGTCCTGTCCATGATCTTCACATCCAGCTCATCCTTGAGATTGCCGATCTGGGCCGGTGACAGCTCGTCATCGCAGATGATGCCGTCGGCCTGCGTCTCCCAGATCAGATCTTTGAGTTCTCCTGTCTTCCCTCTGCCAAGGTAAGTGGCCGGGTGAATCTGCTCCCTTTTCTGCAGGACGCGCCCAACGCACAGGGCACCGGCGGTGCGGGCCAGTTCCTCCAGCTCATCCAGTGACTGCTCCGCATCGTCACTGTCCGCCAGGCTCACACCCACCAGGATGACCCGCTCTCTTTTCTCCGCTGTCTCATACATATACGCAAGACTCCTTATCTGGTTTCCTTATCTTGTCTCGAGAAATTCTGCCTCTTTCGCCGCCTTCTCGTCATCCGGATAGTCGGCTGTATAATCTGCCAGCTTGGATCTGGCGCTCTCTATGTCACCTGCCTGCTCGTAGGCGACAATCTCATTGAAGCGCATCTCCTGCATCATCTCCTCGCTGACATCCTCCGCCTCCATACCCAGGCGGAAATAATTCAGTGCATCTGTGGGCTTTTCCAGCTGCATGGCGCAGCATCCCATAAGGTTGTACAGCTCTCCTGTCTTCTCTCCTCCGTTATCCAGAACAGACTGAAAGGCCTCCAGAGCCCCCTCGTAGTCCTGATGCTCCCACTTAGCAAGGCCAAGTCCTCTCCAGCCTTCCGCGTCCTCACTGTCCTCATCCACAGCCGCCTGGAACGTGTCGGCCGCCTCCGCATATTTTCCCTCTTCCAGAAGGGCAGTTCCCTCCTCCAGAAGATTGGAGCCGCACCCTGTCAGCATCAGGGCAGCCAGAAGAACCGCCGCAAATTTTCCTGCCTGTCTTTTCATATTCAAACTCCCTTCGTCTACACTCTCCCCGCCATCAGGCCGAATATTTTACAACGCCCGCCGCATTGATGATGGAGATGATCATAACCCCCACATCTGTAAACACAGACTCCCACATGGTGATATAGCCGGCCGCCGCAAGAAGGAGTACAACAAACTTCATGATCAGCGCAAAATTGATATTCTGGCTCACCACCCGGACAGTCTCCTTAGCAATCCGCACCGCATCCACAACTTTAGGCAGCTCATCCTCCAGAAGAACGATGTCAGCCGCCTCGATAGCCGCGTCAGACCCGAGAGCCCCCATGGCGATTCCTACATCCGCCCGGGCGAGCACCGGGGCATCGTTGATCCCGTCTCCCACACATGCCACTCTCTCCGCCTCATACTGGTACTGCATGAATTCCTCCATCTGTTCCAGCTTGTCTTCAGGCATCAGCTCTGTGTAGGCATAGTCCAGCTGCAGCTCTTTTGCCACCGCATTACCGGCAGCCCGGCTGTCTCCCGTAAGCATGACCAGAACGGCATTGTACCTCTCCCGCAGCATCTTCATGGTCCACCGGGCATTCTCCCGGATCTGGTCCTCGATGACAATATAGCCGGCATACCGGTCTTCACGAGCTACATAGATGACGGTCCCGACGGTCTTCACCTGCTCTACCCTGAGCCCCTGCTCCTCCATCATACGGAGGTTTCCGATATGTACCCTGCTGCCGGCATAGTCGGCGCTGATCCCGTATCCGGGCATCTCCTCCACGTTTGTCACTTTCGAGGCATCATAGGCCCCGCCGTAGGCGTTCATAAGCGACTGGGCGATAGGATGGTTGGAATAGCTCTCCACATGGGCTGTGATCTCCAGAAGCTCCTCCTTCGTGATCCCCTCCGGCCGCACCCGGGTCACTGTGAAAGTACCTTCTGTCAGTGTACCCGTTTTATCAAAAACAAATGTATCCACCTTTGCCAGCATTTCCAGATAGTTGCCGCCTTTGACCACAATGCCCTGGCGGGCCGCCGAGGCGATCCCTCCTAAAAAGGCGATGGGAACAGACAGGATCAGACCTGTCGGGCATGCCGCAATGAGTACGATCATTCCCCGGTAGATCCAGGTCTCCCAGCCGCTTCCGGTGATAAGGAGAGGCGGGCAGACCATGATGAGCAGAGCCGCCAGCACAGCCACGGGCGTGTAGATCCGGGTAAATTTCCTCACAAACCCTTCACTGTCTGCCTTCTGCTTCTGGGCTCCCTCCACCAGCTCCATGATCCTGGACACGGTAGAGTCCTTGTAGAGCTTCTTCACCTCGGCTTCCACCACACCGGTCATGTTGATACTTCCGCTGTAGATCCGGCTGCCAGGGCCCACACTGTCGGGCATGGCCTCACCTGTCAGGGCCTTTGTGTCAAGACTGGTATTTCCGCTTTGGATCACCGCGTCCACCGGAACCCTCTCGCCGGGCTTGATAATGATCACATCTCCCACTTCAAGCTGGGACGGCTCCACCTGCACTTCGCCGCTCTCCTCTTTTCTCGTGGCAAAGGCAGGGCGTATATCTATAAATTTTTCAATCGTCCTCTTTGTCCTGTCCACAGAGACTGCCTCGAGAATGCAGCCCACCTGGAACAGGAGCATGGCAGCTACCGCTTCCATGTAATGCCCCACGGCAAGGGCTCCCACTGTAGCGATCACCATGAGCAGATGCTCTTTCTCCAGCTTTTTCTGGACAAGGCTGCTGCTGATACTATAAAAAGAGCGGAATGCGACCACAAGATACACGGCAAGAAACAGAAAAAAACGCACTTCGTTTTTCATCATCATCTGTCCCGACAAAATAACAGCGGCAACATATAGGATCGCTCCTGCCGCCAGTATACCCGCCTGTATCTTGATTTCCTTCGCCATCATTCCGCCCCTTTTTTGTTATTCTTACACTTTACTCGCTGATATGCTCCATGCCCTGGCTGATGATCGTCTGGATATGGCCGTCAGCCAGTGAATAGAAGACAGCCTTTCCCTCTCTTCTGTTCTTCACAAGCTTCATCTGCTTCAGGATCCGAAGCTGATGTGAAATGGCAGACTGACTCATGCCCAGCAGCTCCGCCAGGTCGCAGACACACACTTCGGCCTGCAGAAGGGCGCAGAGAATGCGGATGCGGGTGGCATCTCCAAACACCTTGTAGAAGTCCGCAAGTTCCTGGATCGTCACCTCTCCGGGCATCTTGGCGCGCACTTCCCGGATGATATCTGTATGTGCAGCCACTACGTCACAGCATTCTGCCTCTGTCTTTTTCATCGTCAGTCACCCTTTCTGAAGTCATCGTTCTGTCTGCCTTATTCATATGAATATCAGTTCATCTGTTAATTATGCCAAAATACCCCTGGCATTTCAACCTTTTCGCCGAAAATCAAGGAAACTTAATACTTTTGTAATACGGTTTTTCCGTACAGGGCGCGGATAGAGTTCAGCACACAGAGCATGGCCACTCCCGTGTCCGCGAACACCGCCATCCACATGTTGGCCATTCCCGCAAATCCAAGGATCATGACCAGCGCTTTCACTGCCAGTGCAAAGACCACGTTCTGCATGGCGATCCGTCCTGTCTTCCTGGCAATGGCAACGGCCTCCGGAACCGCCGTCACCTGGGAGGTCATAAAGACCACGTCTGCCGCCTCAATGGCCGCGTCTGCACCGCTTCCCATGGCAGCCCCCACATCCGCGCCAGCCAGCACAGGGGCATCGTTGATCCCGTCTCCCACGAACAGGACCGCCCCGCTTTCCCGGCGCATTTCCTGCAGATGGGCCAGCTTATCCTGGGGAAGGAGCTGTGCAAACACCTTGTCAATGCCCGCCTCACCGGCCACCGCCCGGGCGCTCTCCTTGCTGTCGCCTGTGAACATGGCCGTCACAAGCCCCTGTTTTTTCATCATGTCTATGGCGTCTTTTGCCTCATTTTTCAGAGAGTCCGCAATGACGATGCAGCCGGCCAGTTCCCCGTCAAAGGCCAGAAGCACCTCTGTGCCGTACTGGTCGTTTGCATACCGGTCCATCTTTACGTGGAACATTTCCATGAGAGCCCTGTTCCCGCAGAGGACTTCTCTTTCCTCCAGAACAGCGTGTATGCCTTTTCCGGAGATCTCCTCCACCTCTTTGGGCCGCTCCAGAGGCATGCCTTTCTCTCTGGCAGCCTCCACAATGCTGGTCCCGATGGGATGGGTGGACCCCATCTCACAGCGGGCAGCTGTCTGCAGCAGTGTATCCATGCTCTCCCTTCCGAAGGGGATCACGCTCTGCACCTGGAATTCTCCTTTTGTGATCGTGCCTGTCTTATCCATGACCACTGCCTTTACATTTTTCAGCGCCTCGATGGCAACGCCTCCCTTAAAGAGGATACCCTTTTTCGACCCGGCCCCAATACCGGAGAAAAAGGCAAGGGGGACGCTCAGGACAAGAGCGCAGGGGCAGCTGATGACAAGGAAAGTGATCGCCGTGTAGATCCACTCTCTCCAGTTCCCGGTTATGAGAGACGGTATGATAGCCGTGGCCACTGCCGCCAGCACTACGATGGGCGTGTAGACCCTGGCAAATTTTGTGATAAAGCGGTCCAGTTTCGGCTTGCTGGCAGCCGCATTTTCCACAGAGTCCAGTATCTTTGTCACCATGGACTCAGCAAGAGGCTTCTCCACTTTCATCTGCAGCACGCCCTGCTCATTGACACAGCCGGACACAAGCCGGGAACCTTTTCGCACAGTCACCGGAACCGGTTCTCCGGTCACAGGGGAGGTGTCGATCCGGCTCTCCCCCTCCGTCACAACGCCGTCCAGAGGGATGCGGTCTCCCGGTCTTACAAGAAGGATATCTCCCACCGCCGCGTCTCCCGCCGGGATCTCGTGCACTTCTCCGTCCTCCAGGCGGCCCACCACCTCAGGACGCATATCCACAGCCTCCATAATCTGAGAACGGCTCCTGGCCACAGCCACATCCTCAAAGAGCTCGCCGACCCGGTAAAACAGCATCACTCCCACCGCCTCAGCGAAATCGCCTATGGCAAAAGCTGCCAGCGTGGCTACGCTCATCAGGAAATTCTCATCAAACACATGGCCTTTTCCCAGATTTTTAAAGGCAGTCCAGACAATCTCCCATCCCAGAAGCACATAGGCGATGACGTAGCACACGGGGGGCCAGAGAGACGGAGCCCCCGCATGCTCGGCAATCTCTCCCGCCGCAAAGAGGACTGCCCCCGCTGCTATGATCAGGATCTCTTTTTTGTTCTCCTGGAAAAGGCTCTTCTTTTCCACTTTCTTTACTGTCTGTATCTCCTCCCTGGGTGTCACCGTCACCTGCTCCTCTATGGAGGCGCAGATCTCCCGGACTCTGGGCAGGAGCTCCTCCTGGTGGTTGGCCGCCACCCGGAGCTGCTTTGTGGCAAAGGTGATGGTGGCCATCTCCACGCCCGGCAGCTCCCGTATCTGCCTCTCCATCTTGGCTGCACAGTTGGCACAGCCAAGTCCTTCAAGAATGTAGACCTTCTGCTCTACGCCGGCAGATACGCCGTCAAATTCCCGGCCTGTGTGGTGCACCTCCTCGTGGGAATGATGGCTGTGGTCATGCTCGTGCCCGCAGGCTTCATGGTCGTGACCATGCTCGTGGCCACAGCCGCAGGCTTCATGGTGGTGCTCATGGGTGTGTTCTGATTCTCTCTTTTCAGCAAGCATTGTACTCCCTCCTGTGTATGTCGTGATATATGAATGATTGTTCATATGTTCATGCTTTAATATAAGCACAAAACGGCACACATGTCAATAGGATAAGCAAAAAAAGAGAGCCAACGCTCTCTTTTTTCTGCACACTCTCTATACCGGGAAGTCTTTTCTGCTGTCCTCCACCGCACAGGAGATGGCCTCATTGAAGGTGGGGTGGGCTCTCATAGCGTAGAGGAGCTGGGTGGATGTAAGCCCATTGGCAAGAGCTGTGGCCAGCTCGCCGATCATATCCGTGGCTCTGGGGCACATGAGTTGCGCCCCAAGCAGCTCATCGCTGTCCGGCGCAAACAGCACCTTGATAAATCCCTCTTCCTCGCCTGTGATGATGGACTGCCCGTTCCCCTGCATCACGTACTTTCCGCACCGCACCGGCACGCCCTTCCTGCGGGCCTCCTCTTCTGTCAGCCCCACGGAAGCGATCTCCGGGTCTGTGTATATGCAGCTGGGGATAATGGAGACCGGCGTAAAAAGTCCTCCTGGAACCATGGATATGATGACGGACGGCTTCCTGCCATTCATCCTTTCCACCACATAGGCAGCCTGGGCTGAGGCCACATGGGCCAGCTGTATGCCGCCTGTCACGTCCCCCACCGCGTAAACGCCCGGGATATTAGTGCGGAAGAAATCGTCCACCACGATCCGGCCTCTCTCCAGTTTTACCGGCACATCGCTCTCAAACAGTCCCTCCGTGGCGGGACTGCGCCCCACCGACACCAGCACTGCATCCACGACCTCTTTATTGTTCCTGCCGTCACAGACAAACCGGCACACCAGCCTGCCGCTCTCTTTTTCCTGCTCGATCCTCTCCAGGATGCTCTCCTTGCAGATCCGGATGCCTCTGCCTGTCAGGATGCGCTCAAGCGCATCAGAAAATTCCCGGTCCATGTTCGGCAGAAGGCGGTCCGAGATCTCCACCACCGTCACTTCCGTACCCAGAGACTGGAAGACTGTGGCCAGCTCCAGCCCTATGACACCGCCGCCCAGGATCAGCATCCGGTCGTACTTGTGGGCGTCCGCGGTGAGAAGCTCCTCACTTGTCATGACACCGGGCAGATCCATGCCGGGCAAGTCCGCAAGGTTCGCCTTCGCCCCAGCGGCCACCAGGATATTTTTCCCCTGGCAGACGGAAGTCGTTCCCACTTCGTCCGTCACCCGCACTTTCCGGTCCCGGCAGATCACCGCGCTGCCCCGGATCAGATCCACATCCAGCTGCCGGAATTCTTCCTCCAGCTCTTCTCTCATGCGGTCCGCCGCCATATCTTTGTACTCATAGATCTTCTGAAGGTCAAAGGAAATCCCCTCTGCGTGCAGGCCGAACATCTCACAGGTTGTCATCTCCCTGTACAGTGTGGCCGCGTGAAGCAGCGCCTTGGCAGGGATGCATCCTCGGTTGATGCAGGTTCCTCCTGCGGGTCCCCTGTCGATAAGGGCCACTGACATCCCCAAACTGGCCGCCTTTCTGGCAGCCACATAGCCTCCCGGCCCTGCGCCCACGATCACGAGATCATACGTATCTCTCATAAATATCCCCCCTACTCAATCTGCCAGTCAATAGGTTCCACACCATTCTCCTCAAGAAACGCGTTGGTCTTGCTGAAAGGCCTGCTGCCAAAGAAACCTCTGTATGCAGACAGAGGGCTTGGGTGCGGCGCCTCCAGGACGAGATGCCGCGGGTTGTGGAGCATGGTCTTCTTACGCTGGGCCGGCGTCCCCCACAAGATAAACACAATGGGCCGGTCCTGCTCATCCAGCACTTTGATGGCCGCGTCCGTGAACTCCTCCCAGCCGATCCCTCTGTGGGAGTTGGCCTGGTGCGCCCGAACTGTCAGCACGGTATTGAGCATCAGCACACCCTGGCGGGCCCATTTCACCAGATAGCCGTGATCCGGTATGGAGCATCCCAGGTCATCGTGGAGCTCCTGATAAATATTGACAAGGGAGGGCGGGATAGCCACTCCCTTTTGAACCGAAAAACACAGGCCGTGGGCCTGCCCCACATTGTGGTAAGGGTCCTGTCCCAGTATCACCACCTTTACATCCTTCAAAGGTGTCAGGTGGAACGCATTGAAAATGTCATCCGACGGCGGGAAGACCAGATGGGTCGCATACTCCTTCTTCACGGTCTCGAACAATTGTCTGTAATAGGGCTTTTTAAACTCTCCCCGGAGAGCTTCCAGCCAGTCATTGGAAATCGCTGCCATGGTTTTATCTCCTTTTAATCTTTTGTAGCCGGATCACAGGCGCACGGGAATTCCCTCGCCCCGGAGGTATTCTTTCACTTCCCGTATCTCCAGCTCCTTATAGTGGAAAAGAGAAGCCGCCAGGGCCGCATCTGCGCCGCCCTCTGTCAGGGCCTCTTTAAAGTGCTCCAGTGTGCCGGCTCCCCCGGAAGCGATGACCGGGACAGACACGGCGTCCGCCACCGCTCTGGTAAGCTCCAGGTCATAGCCCGCCTTGGTACCGTCGCAGTCCATGCTGGTCAGGAGGATTTCCCCTGCCCCCAGCTTCTCCACTTTTGCCGCCCACTCCAGGGCGTCGATCCCCACGTCGATCCGGCCGCCGTTTTTATAGATATTCCAGCCCGTACCGTCGGGACGCCTCTTGGCGTCAATGGCCACCACCACGCACTGGCTGCCGAACTTGTCCGCCGCCGCGCAGATGAGCTCCGGCGTCTGTATGGCGGAGGAGTTGATGGAGATCTTGTCCGCCCCCTCCCGAAGGAGCGCCCGGAAATCCTCCACCGTGCGGATGCCTCCCCCAACCGTGAAGGGGATAAAGACGGTCTCCGCCACCTTGCGGACCATATCCACCACCGTAGCCCTGGCGTCGGAGGAAGCTGTGATATCCAGGAACACAAGCTCATCCGCACCGGCCTCGTCGTAGGCCTTTCCGATCTCGACCGGATCTCCCGCATCTTTGAGATCCACAAAATTCACGCCTTTCACTACCCTTCCGCCTTTCACATCCAGACAGGGAATGATCCGTTTTGTATGCATCTTCTATGTACCTCCGTCTATAGTTCTACAAAATTCTTCAGCATGAGAAGCCCTGTGGAGCTGCTCTTCTCCGGGTGGAACTGGCAGGCAAACACATTGCCCTTCTCCACTGAGGCGTGGATCTTTGTCCCGTACCAGGTGACCGCCTTCACGATCTCCTCTTCTTCCGCCTCCAGATAGTAGGAGTGTACGAAATACACAAATGGTTCTTCCGGCACTCCTCTGAACAGGCGTCCGTTTCCCGACAGTTCCAGCGTATTCCATCCCATGTGGGGAATCTTCAGTCCTTCTCCTCCGGGGATCCTGCGGATCCTTCCCTTCAGTATGCCAAGGCCCTTCGCGCCGGGGCTCTCCTCACTCTCCTCAAAAAGAAGCTGCAGTCCCAGGCAGATGCCAAGGAAGGGGGTGCCTCTGTCCACCACCTGGCGGATCACACCCTCCAGGTCATACTGCCGGATCTTCTCCATGGCATCTCCAAAAGCCCCTACCCCCGGCAGGATCACCTTGTCCGCCGCCAGGATCCGCTCCTGGTCTCTTGTGATCTCCACTTCCTGGCCCAGGTAGTGCATCGCCTTCTCCACACTTTTTATATTTCCCGCATCATAATCAATAATCGCTATCATCTGTCTTCCCGGTTCCTTTCTGTATGTGTCACAGTCTGTACGCAGTTCCAGTCTACCATATTTTCTATTTCACATCCAGCTCAAACCAGAATTCCACGCCGTTATCGTAGTTGTTGACACCATATTCCTGGTGGAAGGAGTCCATAATGGCCTTCACAATGGAAAGCCCGATGCCGTTGCCCCCGTACTCCCTGGTGTGGGCCTTGTCCACCTTGTAAAACTTCTCCCAGATGTGGGGCACATCCTCCTCCGGAATGGGGGTGCCTGTGTTGAACACGGTCACCTTCACCTTGTCCCCGGCGGGGATGATCTTCACATCCACTACCCGGTCTCCGTCCAGATGGTTAAACGCGTTGCTCACATAGTTTCTCACAACCTGCTCCGCCTTGAACTCATCCGCCCACACATAGACCGGATCTTTCTGCCGGAACTGGACCTTGGCCTCCTTCTGCTGGGCCATGATCTCCATGCTCTGGAGCACGCCACGGATCAGTTCCGTCAGGTCAAACCGCTGGAACTCCACATTTTCATCTCCGAATTCAAGCTGGTTCAGAGTCATGAGGTTTTTCACCATCTGGTTCATCTTGGAGGCCTCATCCATGATCACGTCACAGTAGAATTCCCTGCTCTCCGGATCATCGCTGACTCCTTCCTTCAGCCCTTCTGCGTAGCCCTGAATGAGGGCGATAGGCGTCTTCAGCTCATGGGATACATTCCCCATGAAGTCGGTACGCATCTTCTCCATCTTTTCTTTCTTCTCAATATCCTGCTGCAGGCGAAAGTTGGCATTCTTCAGCTCTGAGATGGTGTTTTCCAGCTTCTGGGACATGATATTAAAGTTCTCTCCCAGCACACCGATCTCGCCACCGCCGCCGCTGGTGTACTTGGCATTAAAATCCAGGTCAGCCATCCTGGCAGACAGGACAGCCAGCTCCCGCAGAGGCTCCGTGAGCCGTCTGGAAAAGTACCAGACAAACAGGATTCCCCCTGCGATCACAGCGATACCAACGATCAGAAGGAAGCGGAAAAACAGTCCCATGGTCTCCTGGATACTCTCCAGAGGACTGCGGATAAAGATATTGTAGGAGTTCCCCACTGTTCCCCAGAGGGCGAGATAGTCCACCTGCTGGGTATTATCCCGGAACTCCACCACCTGGTAATTGTCATTTCTCTCCATCACCCGGCTGTCGATCTTATTGAACAGGACGCCGCCCAGCTGCACCAGCAGAATCTGGCTGTCGTGGAGATTGGAAAAACCATTCTCATTGGAAAAATTCCACACGATATAGTAGAAATTGTAGCGTTCTGCCGTGCGGTTGATCTGGCTGACCTCGTCCTCTGTCAGTTCTTCTCCTTCCGCCAGGCTTTCTATCTCCTTGTATAGTTCTTTAAAATTTTCTTCCTTTTCCCTGACATAGTAGGGCTCCAGGCCGGTGCCAACCAGTACAAGGAGAATCACCAGCATACAGACGATCAGTCCCACAAATATGGCGATCATCTGCCTGCGTATTGAATGCTTCATCTATGCCACCTCAAATTTATAACCCATGCCCCAGACTGTCTTGATGTAATTTCCCTTATCTCCCAGCTTGCTCCGCAGTTTCTTCACATGAGTGTCTATCGTCCTGGCATCGCCGAAATAGTCATAGTTCCACACATTGTTCAGGATCTTTTCCCTGGAGAGGGCTACGCCCTTATTTTCCATAAAGTAGGTGAGAAGCTCAAACTCTTTGTAACTGAGCTCTACCACTTCCCCGTCCAGCTTCACAATGTGGGCTGTCTTGTCCAGCTCAATGCCGCCTGCTTCCAGCGTCTCCTGCGCCTCCCCGTCCCGGGTACGCCTCAGGATCGCCTCCACCCTTGCCACCAGGATCTTGGGGCTGAAGGGCTTAGATATATATTCGTCCACTCCCAGGCTGAAGCCCTGGAGCTCATCCCGCTCTTCTCCCCTGGCTGTCAGCATGATAATGGGCACTTTTGAAGACTGTCGCACTTCTCTGCACACCTGCCATCCGTCCATCTTCGGCATCATGACATCCAGGATCATAAGCGCGATGTCTTTATTCTCATAAAAAATATCCATGGCCTCCATCCCGTCCCCGGCCTCCAGCACCAGAAATCCCTCTCTCTCCAGGAAATCCCGGACCAGTTTGCGCATGCGGCTCTCGTCATCGACCACCAGTATTTTCAGCTTTTCCATCAAAATTACCTCCTGCCGCTTCCATTTTACACTATTATAGCAGTATTCTATGTTCCTTTTGTGAAATTTTTTCAGAAATATGGTATAATAACTACATTGTAGTCATTATACCTGCGCATAAAGCGGTTTCTGCGGAACCGCAGAAATCCGCTGCGCATCTGCCGGAGGCCCATGGCCGCTGTGCGGCCATGGTATAATATGAACACTTGGCGAGGTTCTTTCGAGCCTAGTGTGAATATATACCTGGACACTTAGCGAGGTTTCTCACGAGCTTAGTGGCCATGTGACTGTGATAAATGCAAGGAGGAGGACAACCATGAACTGTCCCAGATGTGGAAATGAACTGAGAATAAGCAGAAAGGATCCCAGATTTGGCCTCTGTGATACCTGCAGAAAGAAGTACCGCCTGCCTGAGCAGAAGGCACCTCAGGCACAGGAGGAAGAGGAGGAGCACTATCCGAAATACGCCAACATTCCGCCCAAAGCCGTGCGGGAAAAACGCGAGACCGAGATGCGCCGGGCCTACGACGAGCTTCTCGCCATCGGGAAAGAGGAGCGTGAAGGAAAGAGAGGCCTCTTTGGCCGCAGAAAAAAATCCAAATAAAATCTTTTCTATTTTGGGGGAACATGCTATAATAATCTGTGCTGTTTATCATGTTTGAGACGGGCAGCATGTTTCTGGAGACGTACCGAAGTGGCCGTAACGGGGCTGACTCGAAATCAGTTTATCGGTTTTATCGCCGGTACGAGGGTTCGAATCCCTCCGTCTCCGTTAAAATGACAGAGGGTGTCCCAAAAGTCATGCATTGACTTGAGGGGCACCTTCTTTTTGAAATATCTATCAAACGGTCTCTTCATACAGGTCCGTGAAATAGTCCATCAGCTCGTTAAAGCAGTCCCACTCCTGCTTCACTGTGATGGTCTTCTGCTGCCCGCCCTGTTTGAAATCACGGCGCAGATTGCTGTACTCCCGGATGGCCGCCGCGACTTCCACATCCCGGTTGTCCTTCTGCCGGATGTCTGTCACCCGGATGATATGCCATACATCCTTTCGCCCCGGCAGGTCCAGGATATCGGAAATCCCCCTTATCCGCCCTTCATAAAAGGCTCTGTCCTCCTGACCCCTGTCAGCTATATACTGCCCGATGAGCGGGAAGCCGAGTCTGGATACGGTGGTTGCGGCGGGCCTGTTCTGGTTCATGTACCGGTAACGGTACAGTCCCTGGTCGTAGATGTACACCCACTCTTTCCAATCTCCCGGGTCAATCACATGGACGCCCTGGCAGCGCTCCTCTCTCGCCTTCTGCTCTTTATATTGTTCCAGCTTATCCTTCATATCCGAAGTTGTCTTCCGCGAGTACAGGGGGCTGCCCGCCATTTTCCGCTCCGCATCCCGCAGGGCCTCCTCATGGTCCGGACGCAGCTCCTGGCAGCGGGCGGCCACGCGGCCCTCCCCGTCCACGATCACGCCCCTGTAGTAGTCGCACTGGTAGTCCTTGTGGTACACAGTCTCCACATCCGGGAAAAATGTCCTGTCACTCTTCATAAGCTTCCTCCCTATGCCTTTCTCCTTTTATCGGTGGAATGAAAAAGGGAAACGCCTGCATACCAAGCATTTCCCTTCACTTCCAAAAATGGACCTGGCGGGAATCGAACCCGCGTCCGAAAGCCTTTCCATCAGAGCATCTCCCATCACAGTCATTAGTTTGACGTTCCCTCTGCCGGCCGCCTAATGACAGGCTTCCGGTTTCAGTAGCTTCATAAAGTCTTCCATCCCCTCAAAGCTTTGAGGACGAAGTGCTCCGCCTTGTTGAAGCCGGGATCTTAAGCAGCGGATGACCTAAGGCCGACTGCCGCCAAAATTAGGCAGCGTACGCTAATTCTCTATTGTCTGCGTTTATATTTAATTGGAACTTTTAACGTAGTGTCCCGCTACGGATGGCTTCTCCAACTTCCAAACCCCCGTCGAAACCAGTACAAGCCCGAGCTGTCTGGCCGCAGACGTTTTTGTTGTCTCATTTATTATAGTAACAGACATCTGTCCTGTCAAGTCTTCCCCCGAAGGCTTTTTTACACCTTTTTCTCCTTTTTCTCCAAAAGCCGCAGAGCCGCCTCCATAGCGTCCGCCGCCCTCTCCAGCGTCTCCACGGAAGCCGCGTAGGTGATGCGCAGATGCCCCGGCGCCAGGAAGGCGCTGCCCGGCACTACCGCTACCCGGGCCTTCTCCAGGAGGAATTCCGCAAGGGCCAGATCGTCCGCTATCCTCTTTCCATTATATGTCCGGCCCAGATAATCTGTCACATCCGGCAGGAGGTAGAAGGCTCCCTCCCCGCTTTGGCAGCGGATGCCCTCTATGCGGTTCAGCCGCTCGTGGAGAAAGAGGCGGCGTCTGTCGTACTCCGATGCCATTTCCCTGACACAGTCCTGGCTGCCCTGCAGCGCCGCGATCCCGGCCTTCTGGGAAATGGAGTTGACGGAGGAGACCATCTGGCTCTGGACCACATTGACCGCCTGCACGACCTCCCGATCCGCCGCCAGGTAGCCGAGCCTCCACCCTGTCATGGCATAGGTCTTGGAAAAGCTGTTGATGAGCACTGTCCTCCTTCTGGCGTCACGGGACAGGGCGCTTACGCTCACGTGCGTCCGGCCCTCATACACCATGCACTCGTAGACCTCATCCGACAGGACATAAAAATCATGCTTCTGTGCGAGAAGAGCCAGCTCCTCCAGACTCTCCTTGCTGTACACAGCCCCGGTGGGATTGTTGGGCGTGTTGATGATCACCGCCTTTGTCCGTCCCGTGACTGCCCGCTCGATATGTGCAAGGTCAAGGCTGAAATCCTCCGCCGTCCTCACAGCCACCGGCACGCCACCGGCCATGCGCACCATCTCCGTGTAGCTGACCCAGCAGGGACAGGGGATGATGACCTCGTCCCCCGGATCACAGAGGGCGAGGAGAGCCGCATAGATACACTGCTTGGCTCCCGGGCCCAGGGTGATCTCATCCGGTGCGTACTCCACATGGTTTTCCCGCATGAGCTTCGACGCAATGGCCTCCCTTATCTCCGGCACACCCATGACCGGCGTGTACCTTGTAAATCCTTCCTCAATGGCCTCCTTTGCCGCCCGGCGGATATGGGCCGGGGTATCAAAATCGGGCTCACCTACATTGAGCCCGATCACAGGGATGCCCTCCCTCCTCATTGCAGCTATGCGGTTGGTCAGCTCCACCGTCCTGGACGGCTCCACTTCCTGTATCCTCTTAGAAATCATAGGTCATTCCTCTCACTTATCATATGACTTATTATACAACCACTTTAACACTTTATCAAGTTAAATTTATAAAACCATCCTGCTTTTAAAGTATCTTGAAGGCTCCCACAACGGGCAGCTCCCTTCTCACGCCCCGGCAGGCGTCTACAATGCCCACGATCATGAGGATAAAGAAGACAAGGCTCAGGATACCGCCCACCAGCTCAAGGGGCCAGACAGAGGAGAAAAACGCAAAGCCCAGGAATCCCCCTCCGGACAGGATATCTGCCAGGAGACTCCCGATCCATATCACAAGTCCCTGATCAATGTGGTGTCTCAGATATTCTGAGCTTTTGTTTCCCGCAAGAAGAGGCACGAGGACAAGGATCCCTATGTAGGATAAAACCGCCATCACCTTGTTCGCTCTCACGTCCTCCGGATGAAAATATCCCTCCCTTTGCTGGCCATACGGCCCCTGCTGACTGTACTGTCCCTGCTGGCCGTACTGGCTCTGCTGGCCGCCGTGATCGTAGTACTGCTGGTCCTGGCCCTGCCCCTGCTGATCGTACTGTCCCTGGCCCAGAGGGATCTCGCCCCCGCAGTATGGGCAGTACCGTATCCCGTCATCCACCTTTGCTCCGCACTTCACACAATATGCCATCTTATTTTCCTCCTATGTGCACCGGCTTTTTCTCGTCCTCCAATCCCAGGATCTCCGCAAGGACCTCAATGATGATCTCATTGGTGCAGGACTTGATGTAGCCCATCATGTGAAGGGAGATCTCATCCTGCCGCTGCGCTTCTGTCAGCTCTGTCTTCGCGTTCGTCTCCTGGATGAGCTGGATGAGCTGAGGCGTCAGCTCCTCATACGTCTCGATCGTCGTCTGGGAGACCAGTTTCCTAAGTTCCTCTTTACTCACAGGTACCATATCGTTTCCTCCTATATCCTATCCGAAGTTTCGCACCTTAAATTCCCGTTCTGCCTCTCTCTTCTGGTCCTTCTTGGCAATATCCTGCCTCTTGTCGTAGAGTTTCTTACCCCTGGCAAGACCGATCTCCACTTTCACAAGGCTGCCTTTAAAATAAACCTTTAGAGGCACAATGGCAATCCCCTTCTCCTTCATCTTCCCTGTCATCTTGTTGATCTCCGACTTGTGGAGAAGGAGCTTGCGCACCCGCAGCGGATCTTTGTTGAAAATATTCCCCTTCTCATAGGGGCTGATGTGCATGCCGTAGATCCAGACTTCCCCGTTCTCAATGCGGATAAATGACTCCTTGATGCTGCATTTTCCCATGCGCAGGGACTTGACTTCCGTCCCCGCCAGAGAAATGCCGGCCTCATAGGTATCCAGTATAAAATAATCGTGATATGCCTTTTTATTGTTGGCAATCATCTTCCCGTCTGTCTTCTTTTTCGCCATCTTCCGGCTCTCCTTCCTTCACGATCTCAAAATCTATCGTCCTTTGCAGACAGTCCGCCCCGGTCACCTTCACCCGGATCTCCTGGCCCAGCTTGTAGACCCGGCCCGTGTGGCTGCCCACCATCTCATATCGATCCTCATAATATTCATAGTGGTCATCACTCATGGCTGTCACGTGGACCAGACCCTCCACTGTGTTGGGCAGCTCCACGTACATGCCCCATTTGGTGATACTGGAGACTACCCCGTCGAAGACCTGTCCCATGTGCTGCGACATGTACTCCGCCTTTTTCAGCTTCACGGTCTCCCGCTCCGCCTCCTCTGCCCGGCGCTCTGTCTGGCTGGTCTGCTTTGCCACCTCAGGCAGGATCTTTTCGTAGTGCTCCATCTTCTTCCCGTTCAGCCGTCCCCGCAGGTCATCCTTGATGATCCGGTGGATCTGGAGATCCGGATACCGCCTGATGGGGGATGTAAAATGGGCATAATACTTGGCGGCCAGGCCAAAATGCCCGGTATTTTCCGGCGTGTACTTTGCCTGCTTCATGGAGCGCAGGGCCAGCCGGCTGATAAGGGCCTCCTGGGGCGTGCCCTCGATCTTGCCCATGAGTTTCTGTATTTCCATAGGCTGCACTTTCTGGCTGCCGATGTGCATGGTGTAGCCAAAATTGTTGATAAAGGCCGCCAGAGTCTTCATCTTATCTTCATCCGGCGCCTCGTGAGTCCTGTAGAGAAAAGGCACTTCCCTCCAGAAATACTCCTCCGCCACAGTCTCATTTGCCAGCAGCATAAAATCCTCGATCAGCCGTGTGGCCGCATTTCTCTCGTAGGGCCTGATCTCCACCGGCCGGCCTTTCTCGTCCAGGATCAACTTGGCCTCCGGAAAATCAAAATCAATGGAGCCTCTCCTGTGTCTTCTGTCCCTGAGTATGCCGGAGAGCTCAGCCATCTGCGCGAGCATGGGCACTACGTCCTGATATTTTTCTATCGCCTCCGGGTCCTCCCCTTTCAGTATCCTGCTGACTCCTGTGTAGCTCATCCGGTGATCTACCCGGATCACGGTCTCCGCGATCTCGTGGTCTGTCACATCGCCGTTCTCATCGATGGTCATGATGCAGCTTAAGGCCAGACGGTCCTCCCCCGCATTCAGGGAGCAGATCCCGTTGGACAGGCGGTGGGGCAGCATGGGGATCACCCGGTCCGCCAGATACACGCTTGTGCCTCTCTTTAAGGCCTCCCGGTCCAGGGCGCTCCCCTCCTGCACGTAGTTGGCCACATCCGCGATGTGGACGCCCAGCACGTACCTGTCTCCCTCCTTTGTCAGGGAGACAGCGTCGTCCAGATCCTTGGCGTCCTCCCCGTCTATGGTGACCATCTGCCAGTCTCTTATATCTTTCCGGCCCGCCATATCCGCTTCGCTGATATGGTCCGGAACCCGGCCTGCCTGATTCAGAACTTTTTCCGGGAACTCACAGGGCAGATCGCTCCCCCGCACAATGGACATAATGTCCACTCCGGGGTCATTGACATGCCCCAGGATCTCCGTGATCTTTCCCTCCGGCTTCCTTCCCGGTCCGCCGTAGGAAGTCAGTTCCACAACCACCTTATGTCCGTCCACGGCTCCCCCGTCTCTCCCCTCCGGAATGAACACATCTTCCAGGAAACGCCGGTTGTCCGGGATGACAAAGCCGTAGTTCTTCTTCTTTGTCTTTTCGTAGAGACCTACCAGGGTGGTCATCCCCCTGGACAGGATCTTTACGACACGTCCCTCCTGCCGCTGCCTGTGGCCGTCTCTTCTGTGGCTTCCGTCCCGTGTCAGCGCCACTTCCACCGTGTCGCCGTGGAATGCGCCGCCCGTGTCATCTTCGCCGATGAAGATATCTTCCTCCCGGCCTTCCACAGTGACGAATCCAAATCCTCTGGGATGAGCCTGGTACACGCCGGTGAGTGTCTGCGCCTCTCCTTTGCAGTATTTTCCCTTTTTGCTGACGTAGATCTTCCCCTCATCCACCAGACTGTCCAGCACTTCTTTAAGCTCCCCTCTCTGCTCTTTCGACACCTGGAGCAGTGCTGCCATCTCCTTTTGTTTCATGGGTATATAGAAATCATCACAGATAAATTCATAGATGATCTTCTTTCTCTTCTCAAATGTCCCGTCCATCTCATCACTTCCCTTCTGTCGTAAGTGTGCCCCCGCACAGGGCTTTTATTCTTCGCAGGAGGCCGCTGCCTTTCCCGCAGAATAAAAAAAAGAACACTCCCGTCTATGCAAACAAGAGTGTTCCGCTTTTGTACGTTTCCCGTTTTACGCAAATACCTGCATGTTCAGGACTGCTGCCAGAACAATAAAAAGAATGGCAAGGAACTTGGTAGACTTCACAAGCGCCCCTTCCATGGAACGTCCTTTATTCTGGCCCCAGTATGTGTCGGCCATGCCTCCGATCGTTCCCAGTCCTGCCTGCTTGCCCTCCTGCATCAGAATAATGATTGTGAGTGCAATACAGTCTATGGCAAATATGATCATTAAAACCACTTTTAAAATTTCCACCGTTAACACCTCCTGCGGATAAACCACATTTATTCTAGCACAAGGCGCTCCGTATGGCAAGGGATTTTTTTACATCTGTAAAGGTCCTGCCCCGCTCCCCGCCATCTCATCCAGCAGTTCCATATACTGGCCTGCAAAGAGGCTGTTCTTCCTCCATATGAACGTAAAGTCGTGATACCGCGGAAAACCTTCCAGGCTGACCTGAACCAGGGAGCCTCTCTCCAGCTCCCCTCGCACCGCCGCCTCGTAGAGAAAGGCGATCCCGCCTCCGCCTTCCGCCATCATTTTGATGGCCCCCATGTTGCTGATCTCCACCACGTTGGCGAAATCTCCGATTCCCCAGCCTTCCTCCGAGAGGGCTCTCTCCAGTACTTCCCTTGTTCCGGAGCCCGGCTCCCTGGTGATCAGTGTGTTGTAGAAAAGATCCTGAAAACTCCGGGGCTTCTCTTGGGGCTGCAGAAATCCGGGCGCACAGACTCCCAGGTACTGTTCCCGACGGAAAGTCCGGAAATCATAGTCCCTCTTCTCAAAAAATCCCTCCACCAGGGCAAAATCTATCTCCCCTCGGTCCAGCTTTCCCAGAAGCTCTTCCGTATTGGCAATGGAAAGACGTATCCTGGTCGCCGGATGCCTGCGGATGTAGGATGCCAGGTATCTCCCGATCACGTACTCTCCGATGGTCATAGTGACGCCGAAGATCAGCTGTCTTTCCCCCGCCTTCTCCTCGTCAAACATCCGCCGCAGCGCCATGTCATCGTGCTTCATGGTGGTCACAGCCCCCAAAAGCCGGCGCCCCTCCCCGGTGAGGCTGATCTTCTTGCCCTGAAAGGAAAAGAGCTGGATCCCGTATTCTTTTTCAATGAAATGGATGTGCTGGGTGACAGCCGGCTGGGTGATGTGCAGCTCCCGGGCTGCCTTTGTAAAATTCATATGACTGCACACCGCTAAAAACGTATCCATCCTGAAATCAAGCATAAGTTCCCTCCTTCTTCCCATTCCGCAACAATTCAATAAATTTATTTTATTATATCATAATTTATTATAATTTTACATTATTATTTCTCCGTGCTAGATTTATTGGCAGGCACATAAACAAAAAGACATCCAAAAAGAAAAGAGGTTTACCATGGAATTTTTCAGCAAAAACGCAAAAGGGCTCCTGCTCTGTCTCGTCATCGCGGTTCCTTCCTGGTTCGCAGGGCTCGCCTTCCCCGTCATCGGCGGTCCGGTCATCGCCATCATTCTGGGCATGATCGTCACACTTTTTATCAAGGACAAATCCGCCTTCCAGGACGGCATAAACTACTGCTCCAAGAAAGTCCTGCAGTATGCGGTCATCCTCCTGGGCTTTGGCCTGAACCTGTCGGTGATCCTGGAGACCGGGCGCCAGTCCCTCCCCATCATCATCTGCACCATCACCACTTCCCTTGTCATTGCCTTTGTCCTGAGCAAGGTAATGCACATCCCGGGAAAGATTTCCACCCTTGTAGGTGTAGGTTCCTCCATCTGCGGGGGATCGGCCATCGCAGCCACCGCCCCGGTCATTGACGCGGACGATGAGGAAGTGGCCCAGGCCATCTCCGTGATCTTCTTCTTCAATGTACTGGCAGCTGTCCTCTTCCCCCACTTCGGAAATCTGCTGGGCTTTTCCCAGACAAGCGGGGAGGCCTTCGGCATTTTTGCCGGCACGGCCATCAACGACACCTCCTCCGTGACAGCGGCAGCTTCCACCTGGGACACCATGTTCGGCCTGGGGAGCGCCACCCTGGACAAGGCAGTGACCGTAAAGCTGACCCGCACCCTGGCCATTATCCCCATCACCCTGGTGCTGGCATTTTACCGCGCAAAAAAGGAAAAATCTTCCGCAGGCAGCTCGGTCAGCCTGAAGAAGATCTTCCCCTTCTTTATCATTTATTTTGTCATTGCATCCGTCATCACCACCGCGGCCACAAGCCTGGCCGGTGTGCCGGCGGACTTCTTCTCACCGCTCAAAGAGATGAGTAAGTTCTTTATCGTCCTGGCCATGGCAGCCATCGGCCTGGGCACCAACATTGTCAAGCTGGTCAAAACCGGCGGAAAACCTATCCTCCTGGGGCTGTGCTGCTGGATCGGCATCACTGCCGTCAGCCTTGTGCTGCAGCACATACTGGGCATCTGGTAGGTCAGACGCCGTACCTGGCGGCCATCCCCAGCCTCTCCTCAATGCGCAGGAGCTGGTTGTACTTGGCGGTCCGCTCTGCCCGGCAGGGCGCCCCTGTCTTGATCTGGCCGGCATTGAAGGCAACTGCGATATCCGCGATCATGGCGTCTTCCGTCTCCCCGGAGCGGTGGGATATGATGGTCCTGTAGCCTGCGCTGCGGGCCGTCTCTATGGCATCAAAGGCCTCTGTGAGGGTTCCGATCTGGTTGACCTTGATGAGAATGGCGTTTGCCACATCACGGTCAATACCCTTGCGGAGCCTTTTTGTATTTGTCACAAAAAGGTCATCCCCCACCAGCTGCATATCCCGCTCCAGCCGGGCAGTCAAAAGCTCCCAACCGTCCCAGTCTTCCTCGTCCAGGGGATCCTCGATGGACACCACCGGATAGTCGCTGGCCAGCTCTTCATAGTAGTCGATCAGCTCTTCCACAGACCGGGTTACCTTGTAGCCGTGCTTGCGGCTCTCACCGTCAAACACATACTTCTTCAGTTTTCTGTCATACAGCTCCGAGGCGGCCACGTCCAGGGCGATGCGCACATCCTCCCCGGGGATATAGCCTGCCAGCTGGACGGCCTCTGTTATAAAGCCAAGGACCTCCCCGGCATCTTTCATATCCGGGGCAAATCCGCCCTCGTCCCCCACCGCTGTACTGTATCCGTGTTTGTTCAGCAGCCCTTTCAGATGCTGGTACACTTCCGCGCACATGCGCAGCCCCTCCTTAAAGCAGCAGGCGCCGCAGGGCATGATCATAAATTCCTGTATATCTATCGTGTTGTCCGCATGCCGTCCCCCGTTTATGATGTTCATCATAGGGACAGGCAGAGTTCTGGCGTGAACTCCTCCAAGGTAGGCGTACAGCGGCTGCCCTAAGGCCTGCGCGGCGGCTCTGGCGGCCGCCATGGACACCCCCAGCATGGCGTTGGCTCCCAGATTTCTTTTATTTTCTGTGCCATCCAGACGGGTGAGCAGCTGATCGATCTGGATCTGCTCCAATACATTTTTCCCTACCAGCTCCGGGGCGATCCTGGCGTTCACATTGTCTGCCGCCTGCTCTACGCCTTTTCCCCCGTAGCGCTCCTCCTGATCCCGCAGTTCCACTGCCTCATACTGTCCGGTAGAGGCCCCCGACGGGACGCTGGCCCTGCCCACATATTTCCCGTCTGCAAGGACTTCCACCTCTATCGTTGGATTTCCTCTGGAGTCGAGGATTTCTCTCGCGTACACGTCTGTGATCGGTAAATACTGATACAACATCCTGCTCCTCCTTCTTGTCTTCATCTTAAAATTCATTCAGCCGAAATTTAGTATATCCGTTTTCACAGACGAAAATGCGCCACACAAAATGTGCGGCGCATCTTTTCTCATACGTATCTTTTCTTTTCGTGTTTTTCTCTTTCGGAGATCATGCCTCCACAGCCAGGTTTTCCGCATGCATCACATCCACAACCTGGTCCACATACTTCTCGCAGAGCTCATCTGTCTCTGCCTCCACCATGACGCGGATTACCGGCTCTGTACCGCTCTCGCGCACAAGAATCCGGCCGTCGTCTCCGAGAGCCTTCGTCACTTCCTCCACAGCTTTTACTACAGCCGGGTTCTCACGGGCTGTCTTCTTGTCAGTTACGCGGACATTCTTGAGAAGCTGAGGATAGATCTTAACCTCCTCTGTCAGCTTGGCAAGACTCATCTTCTTCTCCAGCATGACTTCCATAACCATAAGAGAAGTAAGAATGCCATCTCCGGTTGTGGCATGTTTGCTGAAAATGATATGTCCTGACTGCTCTCCGCCCAGAGAGAAGTTGTTCTTTACCATATTTTCGTATACGTATTTGTCTCCCACAGCCGTCTTCTCATACTTCAGTCCCGCCTTGTCGCAGGCCTTGTAAAGACCCAGATTGGACATAATGGTGGTGACAATAGTATCCCCGTTGAGCCGGCCGTTTTCTTTCATGTATTTTCCGCAGATGTAAAGGATCAGATCCCCGTTCACCTCGTTGCCGTTCTCATCCACAGCAATGCAGCGGTCCGCATCGCCGTCAAAGGCAAAGGCCACATCCAGGCCATTGTCCTTCACATATTTTTTCAGCACATCTATATGGGTGGAACCGCAGTTCAGATTGATATTCAGACCATTTGGCTCATTGTTGATCACATAGGTCTTGGCGCCCAGCGCATCATACACGCTCTTGGCAATCATAAACGCACTTCCGTTGGAACAGTCCAGTCCTACCTTGATCCCCTCAAAAGACCGGGTGGCAAGAGAAATAAGATAGCCTACATAGCGGTTTCTTCCGGCCACGTAGTCTGTCGTGCGGCCGATCTGATCTCTCTTTGCCAGGGGCAGTTCTCCTATCTCCCCGTCGATGTACGCCTCGATCTTCTCCTCTACTTCAGCCTCCAGCTTATGTCCTTTCCCGTTGATCACCTTGATCCCATTGTCGTAAAACGGGTTGTGGCTGGCGGAGATCATAATCCCGCAGTCAAAATTCTCTGTCCTTGTCACGTAGGACACACTGGGAGTAGTGGTCACATGGAGAAGGAATGCGTCCGCACCTGAAGCAGTCAGTCCTGCTGCCAGCGCATACTCAAACATGTAGCTGCTGCGCCTTGTGTCTTTTCCAATGACAACTCTGGCCTTGTGATCCTGGCCATAGTACCATCCCAGGAAACGCCCCACCTTGAAGGCATGCTCCACAGTCAGGACTTCATTGGCTTCTCCGCGGAAACCGTCTGTTCCAAAATATTTTCCCATTTGAATTATCTCCTTATCACAGCTAAAATTTTGGCCGATTGTCCGTTTTTTTTGCACAATCGGCCATTCCCTCGTATATTATACTGCGTTTTCTTCAAATATACAACTATTTTCTAGTGATGGAACAGGCGGATACCTGTGAAAGCCATCACCATGTCGTGGCTGTTGCACGCCTCGATGACATTGTCATCCCGGACAGAACCACCCGGCTGAGCCACATACTTCACGCCGCTCTTGTAAGCCCTCTCAATGTTGTCGCCAAATGGGAAGAAAGCGTCGGAGCCGAGAGCCACGTCTGTCATCTTGTCAAGCCACTCCCGTTTCTCCTCCCTTGTGAACACTTCCGGCTTCACCTTGAAGGTCTGCTGCCACTTTCCTTCTTCCAGCACGTCCATGTACTCGTCGCCGATGTACAGGTCGATGGCATTGTCCCTGTCGGCCCGGCCAATCTTATCCAGGAACTGCAGGTTCATAACCTTCGGGGACTGGCGCAGCCACCAGTTGTCCGCCTTCTGTCCGGCCAGCCTTGTACAGTGGATGCGGGACTGCTGTCCTGCCCCGATGCCGATGGCCTGTCCGTCTTTCACGTAGCAGACGGAGTTGGACTGGGTGTATTTCAGCGTGATCATGGCAATGGCAAGGTCGATCTTCGCCTCTTTTGTCATCTCCTTGTTCTCTGTCACAATGTTGTCGAAGAAGTCATCCCCGATGTGGAGCTCATTTCTGCCCTGCTCAAAGGTGACGCCGTACACTTCCTTGTGCTCCAGGGCCGCCGGCACGTAGTCCGGATCGATCTGGATCACATTGTAGTTGCCTTTTTTCTTCTGCTTTAAGATCTCCAGCGCCTCGGGCTCGTATCCCGGGGCAATGACGCCGTCAGACACTTCCCGCTTGATCAGACGGGCTGTATCCACGTCGCAGACATCGGAGAGGGAGATAAAATCTCCGAAAGAGGACATTCTGTCCGCGCCTCTGGCTCTGGCGTAGGCACAGGCAAGGGGAGAGAGTTCTCCCAAGTCATCCACCCAGTAGATCTTTGCCAGGGTGTCTGAGAGAGGCAGTCCCACAGCCGCACCTGCCGGTGAAACGTGCTTGAAGGATGTTGCCGCCGGAAGGCCGGTAGCCTCCTTTAACTCTTTCACAAGCTGCCAGCCGTTAAAGGCGTCAAGGAAATTAATATATCCCGGCTTCCCGTTCAGCACGGTGATGGGAAGCTCGCTTCCGTCCGCCATGTATATTCTGGACGGCTTCTGGTTTGGGTTACATCCGTATTTCAGTTCCAGTTCCTTCATTTCTTATCCCTCCGCATATCGTATTTATTTATTCTTGTTGATGATCACTGACTCATATTTCCCTGTGGCAATGTCAATGTAACGCACGAACAGGGATACTTTGTTGTCCTCATTGAGGCTGCTCCACAGCGTATCTGCGAAGGCGTTCATATCGTCCGGGATGGCGATGCGCTTGGGCTCTCCCTCAAAGCTCGGAAGGGGATTGCCGTCGTGCATGTATGTGTGGATGAAATGTCCCTCTCCGGGCACTGCATTCTCGTAGGCAAATGTATAGCGGCAGCAGCTTCCCGGATCACCGTTTCTGCTCTTCAGGATGGACATGGCGTAGTTGAATTTTCCGCCTTCCACATGCATGATACCGGAAATACGGGGCGTATAGTTGGGAGCGTCGGGCTCAAACTCCCGACTTCTCAGGGCCTGCTCAAAGGTCATCTGCCTGTCCATTCCTTCGTAGATGGTATCTGTCTGGTCTCCGTTTGTAACAATGGTCTTGTTTCCCAGGACCCGCACAGGAGCGTAGATAATAAGGCTTGGATCTGTCAGCTTTGACTCGTCAAAGGCCTGGGTACGGATCCCCTCTCCGTCCTCCACAAAGACACGGTTCCGACTGTTCTCACTTCTCCCCATGATGAAGTATGCCGTGACAGCCTTTGCGCCGTCGGCGCTTCTACCGATGATGATGCCTCTTCCCGGATAAGAATTTTCCTGTAATTCTTTTTCAATTGACAACATTTCCATGAATCATTCTCCTCTTTATCTGGTATTTGCTGTTTTCCAACTTTCTCCATTATATAAGATATACGAATATTTTTCCAGCATTAATCAGTATTAATTATAATTGATTGCTCCGGACAACAAATTCTATAAAACAGAACAGGGAACAGCCTTCTGCTGCTCCCTCATGTTCTTTCTTATGCTATTACGTACCGGCTGATCGCCTTTACCACATCGTCACAATTGTCATCGGAATAAATACACAGCTCCAGAACATTTTCCAGTCCGAGAGCCAGTATTCCAAGCAGTGATTTTGCGTCAACAATTTTTCTGCTGCTCTTCTTCAGATCCATGTTGTATTCATATTTTGAAACAACATTCGTAAAATCCATCACTTCCTGAGGTGTTCTGAATTGTACTTTTACCTGATTCATACATCTTCTCCTTTCCAAAAATTTTCTTAAAACTATATATTCCTTTTTGTCTGCCTTTGTTCTGGGTCAGCATCTATCATATATGATTATTGCCCGGAAGGCAGGCGTATATTTTTTAGAAAGGAGTAATTTTTTAATCTTTTTTTGTCTAAAGATGCATTTTTCTGTATTCCAGCGGCAGCATTCCTACCTCTTCCCGGAAAATACGGCTCATGTATTTCGGATCCGAGTAGCCGGCGGCATCTGCGATCTGCCCAAGCTTCATATTTGTGCTGACAAGAAGTTCCTTGATCCGTTCCATTCGAACATTTTTTATGATCTCGGTAAATGTGTTCCCCGTCTCCTTTTTCAGCCGGGTGCTCAGATATTCGTCAGAGACTCCCAGCTTTGACGCAATCTCCTCCAGTGTAATCCCCTGGCTGTAGTATTCCAGAATCATCTTTCTGGCTTTCCGCACAAGCAGGCTTTCTTCTTCCATCTTCCCTCCTATATTCTCTTCCAGCATATCCAGCAGCCTGTCGAAAATCTCCCGGATCTGATCCCACGTCACCGCCTCCAGGATCTGTTCCATTCTGCGCGACATTTCCGCCGCGTCGGGGACTCTGCGCCCGTACTCCTCCGCTGTATGACAGATGGTATTGAAATACCGGAAACATCCTTCCTTGACCTCCCGCGGCCGGAACCGCCCTTTCCTGCAGTATCCAAGAAAATTACGGACGCATCGCCTCAGTTCCCCGTCGTTTTGCAGTACCGCCTGCTTTGTCATGGTCTCTGTCTCCAGGGGATACTTGAATATCTGCACATCTGCGTCCCTCTCCTCATATACAATAAGCTTTCCTGTCCCCTCGGCCAGGCTGTAGTCCAGCACCCCGCAGAGCTTTACGGCAGTCTCGTGAAACTCCTTCAATCCGCCGCACCACGCCAGTGCCATGACCACCTTCCCCCCTGTCAGACCGGAGAGCATAGGCGCTGCTGCCTTTCTCAGATACTCCGTCGCTTTTTCTCTGTCCTGTACCCGGTAGAGAGCAGCCAGCACAAGCTGCCTTTTTTCCCTTGCCAGCGTACACAGCGAAAAGTATCCGCTTCTCTCCCCCAGCGGCGTCAGCGCACGGCCCACTTCCTCTTCATACTTTCCATACTCTCCTCCAAGCCAGATGATAAAGATGCCGATAAGTCCGTCGGCCAGAAGGCCGTACTCTTCCTCCAGCTTCTTTTTTACGTACGGATCCATTTCTTCTGTCCCTGTCAGCGCGGACAGAAATGCTTTCTTTGGTGTGTATCTGACCTTCTCGTCTTCCTCCTGCCGGATGTGTTTCTCCGCCAGACTCAGCACTGCTTTCAGTTCCTTTACTTTTACCGGCTTCAGCAGATAGCTCTCCACGCCAAGCTCTATAGCCGTCCGGGCATAGTCAAAATCCGAATACGCTGAAAGTACCACGGCCCGGCATACATTGCCCTCATCCCGCAGTGTCCTTAGCATGGTCAGACCGTCCATGCCAGTCATGCGGATGTCCAGTATCACCAGATCCGGCTGCTGTTCCCGGATAACAGCAAGTCCTTCCATCCCGTCGGAAGCCGTTCCCGCCACCTCATAGTCCGGACTGATCTTTGGCAGCAGACCCGCCAGCCCATTACGGATGGCCGCCTCGTCTTCCACGATCACGATCTTCATATGTATCACCCTCTCCTTCTGGTATAGGAACATAAATGTGAACACTGGCAGACTCTCCCTGCCTGCTTTCAAAATGCAGATATGCCTGCTCAGAGTAATACAGCCGCAGACGTTTCCTTACATTCTCCACACCTACATGTCCGCTCCACGTCTGTGTCCCGTCATTCAGCCTGTCAAGCGTCTCCTCATCCATGCCCCGACCGTTATCCTCCAGCAGGATATGCAGAAATCCATCCTCGCAGGTCATGCGAATGTACAGACAGCACTCTCCTTCCTTCCCCCGAAATCCGTAGCGGATGCTGTTTTCCACAAATGGCTGCAGGAGAAGCTTGTGAATCCTCATATTCTGTATTCTCTCTGATGCCTCCACTTTGATCTTGATCTCTTTTCCCAGCTTTTCCTGCTGCAGAAGCACATACTGTTCCAGCCAGTACAGTTCGCTGCGGATGGACGACTCCTCTCCCGCGTTGATAACAGAATACCGGAGGATATCTGCCAGCGCCCCTACCATCTCGCTGATCTCCATCTCATTTTTCTCAATGGCTTTCCAGTTGATGGTATCCAGCGTATTGTAGAGAAAATGGGGATCTATCTGGGCTTCCAGCGCCTGCAGCTCTGCATTTTTCTGTTCCTCCGCAGACTGTTTAAGCTGTACAATCAGCCTTCCCGTCTGTTCAGCCATATCATTAAAGCCTTCCGCAATACGGTTCAGCTCATAAGGACTTTTCGGATTTTCCTCTACCCGCACAGAAAAGTCCCCCTCTCTGGCCGCTGCCATGGCTCCCGCAATATTTCTGACAGAGCGAACCAAAGGCACACTCATAAGATATGCCATCACCGCCAGGATCACCATAACCGCAACAGCTATGAGAACTTCAAAGGCAAGCTGGCTGAACAGAGTATAGTGGTACATCTCAAGAGAGTAAAGCTCTGTGATCTTCCACCCGGTATCCTCCTGGATCATGCTCTGCACATAGTAGTCTCCCCGGGAAAGCTCTTCCGGCTTCCCTCCTATATCGCCAGGATCTGTTGCGCTTATGACTATATCCCCGTCGCTGATAAAGCTCCGGATTCCGTCTTCACCGGCAAGTGTGTTCCTCAGCACTTTCTCGTCCAGCCAGACCACAAGGGTGTCTTCCCTTTCTCCATCTACAGGAGACACAATACGGCAGAAAACACCAAAGATATGAATACTCCCTGTGCCAGTCTGTATCTCATCCGGCACCGGACAGCAGAAAGAGAAGTCTGTTTCCTCCTTCCAGCCCTCACAGGCCGCCATAGCTTCCTCCATCCATCCACCCTCCGGTCCGGACGCCGCCGACACATCGTAGTAAAATGAATCCCCGTTTTCAAGGACAAGTGTCATTCCTGCAGCTTCCGTGCTCTGCCGGCAGATTCTCCCCAGCAGCTCTTCCACTTCCCCTCTGCTTTCCGCCTCCGGCTCCTGCCCCTCCAGCACTTTCTGCACAGCCAGGCAGAACTTTTCGTCCGTCCCTGCCGCGGCAAGCGCATCTCTGTATCTGTCCAGTGTAATATTCAGCAGCTTCTCCGTCTGATCCAGATCACTGTCCACCTGATCCTGGTAGCGGTCTATCAGGATACTCCGCAGACTGACCAGGGCCAGAATAGAGAAAAGAAAAAGAGGAACTGCCGCCAGGAGCAGTATGATCGGCAGCAGCTTCCTCTGAAAGCTTCTTTCTTTTTTCATTTATTCATCCTTCTCATGTGCATACAGACGGCTCTCATCCCGGATCATCACCGTGCCCACTCCGGCCACGCTGAAGAACTCCAGAAGGAGGGCATGCTCCATCCTGCCATCCAGAAGATTGACGCGGTTCACGCCTCTCTCAATGGCAGTCAGTCCTCTCTCTACCCGGGATCTCACTCCCTCTGTCACTTTTCCCTGCTGCAACATCTCCTGCACCTGGGCAACCGTAAGGCGGCTGTACACTTCCGTCCTGGCCTCATCCTTCCAGATCCCTCTGTGGGAGGAGAGATAGACCAGCTTGTCCGCCTTCAGGCCCACCGCCGCGTCCAGGGCCGCGTCAATAGGGTTGATCTCCACATTTTCCGTGTCAATGTCATTGGGCATGATGACCGGAATATAACCGTTGTCCAGCATGATGGCAGGCGTCTCCATGTCCATGCCGCAGATCCCCACCGCCTTGGTGCCGCACAGCTCCAAAAGCTTGGCGATCCTTTTGTTCTCCCGGAACTTATCCACGCCGATGGGGCAGCCGTGCACCACCACCGGTTTCATGCCCACTGTTTTCAGGAGCGCAATGTCCCGCATCAGCTCCTGCTCTCCCACCGGGCTCATGTATTTCCTGCAGCCGTACTCAATGACCGCCACCTGCCGGTTGAAATCCCTGATATAGGGGAGGGCGTCTGTCAGCACCTCCGCTTTTTTCTCTATCTGTTCCAGTATCATCCGATCCATCTTTCTCCTCCTCCGGATCAATATTTCCGTATGGCGTCCCCATCCTCCCCGTCTGTCTTCTCCACGGAGCGGATCACCACATAATAACCTGCATTGTCATTGACCTTCACATAGACTCTGTCCCCTGCCCGGTGTTTCATGATCGCCCTGCCGATGGGGGACTCTATGCTGATCTTCCCATTCAGGGAGCTTCCCCTGACAGATGTGACCAGCTTAAAGACTTCTGTCTCGTCGTCGTCCTCAAAATAAACTTCCACTTTCTTGTCAAGGCCTACCTCGTCGTCCGCCGCGTCATCTTTCACAATGCGGGCTGTCTTCAGCATCCTCTCAAGATAGCGGATGCGGCTCTCGTTCTGATTCTTATCCTTCTTGGCCGCATGGTACTCAAAATTCTCGCTCAGATCCCCGTGGGACCTGGCCTCCTTCACCGCCTCTATGGCATTCTTTCTCACAACCAGCTTTCTGTACTCGATCTCTTTCTCGATCTTCTCCACGTCCTGCCTGGTCAGCTGCTCTCTCACTTCGAAAAACATCCTTTCCGGACATGTAAGTCCATGTCCATTATAGCATAAATTTTCTGTCTGAAAAGGAGGATTACTCCTTCTTTTTCAGCTCCTTCAGCACCTCAGGAGACACATCCTCCAAAAGGTATCTCTTCATCTTCGGGGCGGGATCAAGATGCAGGGCGCGCAGCTCCTTTCGCGCCTCATGGATCTCCGTCAGAAGATCCCTGGCCGAGATGCGGCGGGCCCCCTGGCCCATGATGATGATCTGTTCCATCCCGTCAGAGGTGGCCACCGTTACCTGGTGCTCCCTGGCCATGTCGTGGACTGCCTTTTCAATGTACTGATCCGCCGTCTCCGCCTCACGGGTGTAGACCACATGAATGTTGTGGTATTTCTGCACCTCCCCGGGATTTCCGGGCACCTTGTAGGCGTCAAAGACGAGGATCAGCGTCATGCGCCTGTATCCCTGGTAGTCGCAGAGCACATCCATCAGTTTGTTCCTGGCCGCCTCAATATTATCCTTTGCCAGCTCTTTTAAGTCTTCCCAGGCGAAAATGATGTTGTATCCATCCACCAGCAGGTACTCCCTGCCCTGTTTCTTTGGCGTCCCTTTTGCCTTATATGTACTGTCCTGCGTGCGGACGGTCCTCTTCCATCCGGTCCGCTTCTGCCCTGCATTTCCATAGGTTTGCGCAAAAATAGCCTTCAGCTCCTCCTCGTCGATAACCTCCGAGTGGATGCGCCTCTTTCTCTCCTCTATCCCGGTCAGTATCTCTTCCTGCGGCTCTTCCTCCCCTGTCTCCATCCCTTCCACATGCATGTAGTCCTCCACTTGATACCAGGGCACCACGAACCCTGCACCGTGGGAACAGAACACAGAAGAAGAAGGGTTGTCCAGATCCGCCTCCGGATCATACAGGGACGCGCTGATGACCTCCTCCGGATTGTGGCAGGGCTCGTACCCCTGCAGCCGGCAGGAGAAACGTCCCCGCCCTCCGGTGTAGGACAGCACCTCCCGCATATATCCCTGCATGGTAGCCACAGGAGCGCTGCCTGTCAGCACCGCAGTCTCCTCCCCCACAAGGGGCGCGTCGAATCTTCCGTTCATCCTCTGGACATCGTTCATAGCCCTGCCGATCATCTCCTGGGGCACCTCGATCCGGTACTCGTACCAGGGCTCAAGAAGGACGGAGCGGGCTTTCATCAGCCCCTGGCGGACGGCCCGGTAGGTGGCCTGCCGGAAGTCCCCTCCCTCGGTGTGTTTCTGGTGGGCGCGCCCGGCAATGAGCGTGATCTTCATGTCCGTGATCTGCGCCCCGGTCAACACCCCTCTGTGCTGCTTCTCCTCCAGGTGGGTCAGGATCAGCCTCTGCCAGTTGACATCCAGCATGTCCCGGCTGCAGGAAACGTCAAACTCCAGACCGCTTCCCCTCTCCCCCGGCTCCAGCAGAAGATGTACCTCCGCATAGTGGCGCAGGGGTTCGAAGTGGCCCACTCCCTCCACACTGTCCTCTATGGTTTCCTTGTACACGATGCTGCCTTCGTCAAAGGAGACCTCCGCTCCAAAGCGCTCCCGGATCAGGGACTTAAGGACATCGATCTGCACTTCCCCCATGATCTGGGTGTGGATCTCTTTTGTCTCTTCCCTCCACACAATGTGGAGCTCCGGTATCTCCTCCTCCAGCGTCTTCAGCTTCAGATACAGGCCGTGCACGTCGCAGGCACCCGGCGGCTGCATCCGGTAGGTCAGGACCGGCTCCAGCACCGGCAGGACGGAGGCTGTCTCACATCCCATCCCCTGACCGGAGTAGGTTCCCTCCAGCCCGGTGACAGCGCAGACCATGCCGGCGCCGGCCTCCTGCACCGTCTGAAAACTGTTCCCGGCGTAGATCCGGATCTGATCGATCTTCTGTCCCGTCACCCGCTGGCCGGCAGCCCCCTCTTCACCGGGATCCGCCATGTAGGCGTCCATATTCATTTTCACCCGCAGGCATCCCCCTGTCACTTTCAGGTGGGTCAGCCGCTGACCGGAGGCATCTCTTGTGATCTTGTACACTCTGGCCCCGAACGCTGACTGGCACCCGGGGTACTCCATATACATTCCCAGGCCTTCCAGGAACGCCTCCACTCCCTCCATTTTCAGAGCAGAGCCGAAGAAGCAGGGAAAAATCCGCCTCTCCCGGATCAGCCTGCGGATGCTCCCTCTATCCGGCGCCTTTCCCTCCAGGAAATGCTCCAGCAGCTCCTCATCGTGGAGGGCCATCCGCTCATCAAACTCTTCCGGATCCGAGAAATCCTCGCACTCGTCGGAGAGCCGCTTTTTCAGCTCCTCCATGAGCTTTTCCTCATCTGTCCCCTCCTGGTCCATCTTGTTGACAAACAGAAAGACCGGGATGTGATATCTCTCCAGCAGATGCCACAGTGTCTCCACATGTCCCTGGACGCCGTCCGCCCCGCTGATGACAAGGACCGCATAGTCCAGCACCTGCAGGGTCCGCTCCATCTCCGCCGAGAAATCCACATGGCCCGGGGTATCAAGAAGGGTCACCTTCTTATCCCCGATCACTGTCTCCGCCTGCTTGGAGAAAATAGTGATGCCCCTGTCCTTTTCCATCTGGTCCGTGTCCAGGAAAGCGTCCCGGTGATCCACCCGCCCCAGCCTGCGAATCTGGCCGGTGGTGTATAAGATTCCCTCCGCCAGCGTCGTCTTCCCCGCGTCCACGTGAGCCACAAGGCCCACACAGAGGTGTCCGGTGGTCTGCATTTCTGCGTTTTTTTCTATATTTTCAGACGTATTTTCCATGAAAATACCCCTTTCTGTACTAAGATAATGACTGTATTATCATAGCACAAAAAGGGACGTAAGTCGATAAAGCAATCTTTACTCTGCTTTTCCGCTTGGAATCCGCGGAGATCAGAGGCATCACCGTAGTGGCCGCCGCCTTGCCGGCTTTCATGGAGGCCTCTGACATGATGTAAGGGATGCCTGCTCCGTTGGCAAAGCCCACAAAGACGGAGCCAAGCAGCGTGCCGGTCCATCCGCCCAGAAGCGCCAGCAGCAGATATCCGATCAGAAAGCAAAGGGGCGCCAGGAACTTTGTCTTTCCTCCCAGCAGCCTCTTGGCCCGCACGAACAAAAGGCCGCCGCAGAAGGCGACAAAATCCATGCCTGCCATGATGACTGCAATGTATTTATACGGGATGATCCCCTCAGAGACGGTCTCCATCGCAAAATTAGCCGGGTAGATAAAAAAGGTGGACATCAGAAGGAACATAGCCAGGATGTACATGATATTGACCCGGAACACACCGACGCCTCCAGCAGTCTCCTTCCCCCCCTGTCCTCTTTCGCCTGTGTCTCCTGGGTGATCTTGTCATTAGGCAGATAGAAAAGGCACAAAACAATGCTGATCAGGCCCATCAGATACACCAGGAAGCTGACCCGCCAGCTGATGTTTGCCAGAAGGCCGGACAGTAGTGTGGCGATCACGCCGCCCATCTGGTTCATGGCAGAAGAGTAACCCATCAGTCCCACCTGCTTTTCCGGAGGGAAATAGTAAGAAAGAAGACCTGTGGACAGGGGCATGATGATCCCCACGCCAATCCCCACAAGCGCCCGCATGACGAGCACTGCGAAGATGTTGTCAAAAAGGCCTGACGCGCAGCCCCCTGCCGTATAGAGCAAAAGGCCCATAAGCACCAGTGTCTTGGCACTGAACACTTTGCACAGCTTCGGGAAGATAAAGTTGGTAATGACAATGAACAGGGCCGGCACGCTGATGATCATCTGTACAAAAAGCGGGTTTGTGTCAGAAAAATGTGCCTGAATGACCCGCAGCGCAGGAGCCACAGCCGCACCAGCCATGACCGTCAGCAGAGACAGGGACAGAATGCTCACTGTCAGAGTTTTTCCATGGTTCGTTTGATCAGACAAAAAAATCACTCCTTTATCAAATTTCAAAAAGCACAAAAAAAACGCAAGCCCTGTTTGGACTTACGCATTTTCCGCTACTCAACATACGTATATTAGCACTTTATTTTAAAAAAGTCAAATAGATTTTCAAATATTTTTCTCTCTCTGGGGCGGCCGGGGCCCACACATCCGAGCCCCATCAATGCCCATCAGCTCCGCTGATACACACATTTGCCGCCTTTATAAGTCTGGTCCACCTGCACCTGATCGATCTGTTCAGCCGGGATCTCCAGGATATCCCGGTCCAGGATCAGAAAATCCGCCTTGTAGCCTTCCCTCAGCTGTCCCAGCCTGTCAAATCCCGCCATCTGGGCAGCCTCTTTTGTGTATAGGATAATAGCCGTCTCTATGTCCACGGTCTGCTCCTGTCCGCAGTCTGTCCCGTCCCAGGCCCGGCGGGTCACTGCTCCCTTGAGGTTGGGGAAAGGATCCGAGGGAACTGCCCAGGATGTGGCCGGCGCGTCTGTAGAGAAGCAGAGCTTCACCTGGCTGTCCAGCAGGTCACGCACCGGATAGCACCGCTTCATCCATGCCGGTCCCAGATTGTTCAGATAGCTCTCGATCTCCGCATACAGGAAAATGGGCTGGGTCACAAAACCAATGCCTTTCCGGGCCGCCTTCCGCACACTGTCCGCAGACGGATCTGTAATGTGCTCTACCCGCACATAAGGCTCTGGCCCGTCATTCCACTTTTCCTCTTTGGCTGCCCGGTCCACGACCCGCTCAATGGCTCTGCCGCCCATAGCATGCATGGAAAGCTGACAGCGATTCTCCTTGCAGAACCGGATAGCAGTCTCCATCTGCCTGTCGCTGCACACGGAGATCCCGCAGGAATCCGTCCCCAGATAGGACTCTGCCATCCAGGCAGTGCGCCCCGAGACACTGCCATCCCCTATGAGCTTAAGCCCGCAGACAAAAATCTGCTGCCTCCTGTCAAACCGTTCCCTGGGGATCGAAAAGTCCGGATCATCCATAAAGAAGTCCCACATATAGTACACGCCCACTTCCTGGAGAAATCCTTTTTCGGCCGCCTCCTGGTAAAGCGGATAATTGTCCCCGCTGTCCAGGTTGCCCATATCCGTCACCGCCACAATGCCCTGGGAAGTGAGAAGCCTGCCAAGCTCTGTCAGATTCTCCACTTTCTCCTGCCTATCGGACACAGGCATAAAGGGGAGCACGAGATTTCTGGCATTTTCCTTCAGCACACCTGTGGGCTCTCCATTTTCGTCCCTCTCGATCTCTCCTCCGTCCGGGTCCGGCGTATTGCGGTCTATTCCAGCCAGCTCCAGCGCCCGACTGTTCACGCAGCGGATATGTCCGCATGTGCGGATCACGGACACCGGGGCATCGCTGCATCCTCTGTCCAGATCCCAGCGGGTAATGGATCGCCGCTCTGCAAATTTCCCTTCATCGTATCCCCAGCCCTGGATCCATTTGTCAGGCCCCTGTTCCTGTCTCTTTTCCCGGATCGCCTGCACCAGCTCCTCTATGGAGTGGATCTTGGGCGGCAGGGCTGAGATCTGCCGGCTGAAATCCGCCAGCATGACAGGGTGCATATGGGCGTCCACAAATCCGGGGATCACCCGGCGTCCTCCAAGGTCTACCCGGCCGCATCCCGCCGGAGCCATCTCTTCCACTTCTTCTGCCGTCCCGACTTTGCGGATCAGTCCATCCTCCACAAACATGGCTTCCCCGTAGAGATTGTCCTTATCTGCTGTAAAAATCTTTCCGTTTTCATAGATACAACTGTCCATGAACCTGCTACACCTCCAACCTGAAGCACCATTGCCGCATTTTGAAATAACTATACTCTTTTCTTCTGCCGCCTGTCAATCTCTTCATGGCAAAGGGCGTTTCTGCTCAAAGCCGAAACGCCCTGTTTTCTCTCTGCTTTTATCAACACAAAACCTATGACAGTGTCAGATCGCCGTCTTTTACCCAGCCCATGCGCCGGCACACCTGGTTGATGGCCGGGGCCAGTATGGCCGGAAGCACAAAGGAAATCAGGATCAGTCCCAACCAGTCGAAGGCAGAGGGCGCCATGGCGACTGCTCCGTTGGCGACTGCTGCGTCACTTGGCGCGATCCAGCCAGTCCACACACCCAGCTGTCCGCACAGGCCGCAGGTTCCCATACCGGAATTGATGGCATCTCCGTTCATCTGTAGTTTAAAGATGCAGGTGGCAATAGGGCCGGTAATCGCTGCGGTCACGGTTGGCGCGATCCAGATCCGTGGATTTTTGACAATGTTGGGCATCTGCAGCATGGATGTGCCGAGCCCCTGGCTCACCAGGCCGCCCCATCTGTTTTCCTTAAAGCTCATAACCGCAAAGCCCACCATCTGGGCACAGCAGCCCGCCACAGCGGCCCCGCCTGCAAGCCCGGTCAGTCCCAGGACAGAGCAGATAGCCGCAGAGGAGATGGGCAGTGTCAGCGCCACACCCACAAGCACAGACACCACGACCCCCATCAGGAAAGGCTGCAGCTCCGTTGCCTGCATGATGAGCTGCCCAAAAGCACTGGCAGCAAGGCCAATGGGCGGTGCGATGACCCAGGCCGCACCAATGCCCACCAGAGTTGTGACAATGGGCGTCACCAGAATATCAATCTTTGTCTCTTTGCTGACCGCCTTTCCCACCTCTGCGGCGATAATAGCCACAAACAGTACTGCAAGAGGTCCGCCTGCCTGTCCAAGGGCATTGCAGGCATATCCCACTGTAGCCAGAGAGAACAGCACCAGGGGCGGCGCCTGGAGGGCATACCCGATTGCCACCGCCATGGCCGCGCCGCTCATGAAGGAGGCCATACCGCCAATGGTGTAGCCCACACCGTTGATGGTGATGATCTGGGCAGTCAGAAATCCGATGTGGAACTGGCTTCCGATGGTGTTCAGGATCGTGCCGATCAGCAGTGAGCAGAACAATCCCTGGGCCATGGCGCCCAGGGCATCTATCCCGTACCGCTTAGCCGAGATAACGATATTTTTCCGTTTCAGAAAAGATTTTACTTTTTCCATAACAAACTCCCATTCCTTTAACAAAATATAGTGAATATACAAGTGTCAAGACACATGTATATTCAGTTTACCGCCATACGGAAAGTTTGTCAATCCTTTCCTCTCCTGTTTCCCAGCCTCTTTAATCGAAACCCATTTCACTTTTTCATATCAGATACTTCTCCGCAAGTCTTTTGACCATCCGCAGATCCAATACTGACTTCTCGGTTTCAAATGTTAGTATCAGCTGCTCTCCCGGATAGATCCCGTTTTGCTCGTACGCCTGTATTTTACGGACCGCCCGCTGGGCATATACCGGGTCATCCATCCTGCCGTCATGCTCCCAGTACACTTCCTGCCTTGTCTTTCTGGAAAGGAATGTAAAATCCGGATGTACGATACCAAAGCCTTTCAAGTGCAATGGCCGCTCATATTTATACAGTATGCCGCTTCGCCAGAAGTAATCAGCCAGCAGCTTTTCCGATTTGGAACGCACCCGCTCCCCTCGTTCCGTTAAGATCACTGGCACATCTTCCCGAAATTCTTTCTGCAGGTACTCTTCATTTATCCACGCTTCCAGACGCTGTTCCCACATCGGTTCCACCGGGCGGATCAGTTTTTGCCTCTCTTTGTGTTCATTCAGGAAAAGTCTTTCTATTTCATCATCTTCATAATCTTTTACCATTCTTTTTATCTGGGCCAGCCTTCTCCCGGCCAGCTTTGCCACTTTCTGATCATAAGATTTCTGCGCCAGCCTGCGGACCAGCTGCCCCTCTGTTTTCGAAAGATACTCGCCATTTTTCTGTTTTCCCGGCATGCAGCGGTAATACTGTACGGATTTCCCGCTTCGGGATAAACGCAGCGATCCATCCGGGGCATCTTTCATCCGCTCTTCTGTCTTTTTGAGGATTTGTTCCAGTCTGCTCTGCTCCTTCAGTAACATTTCTCTCAAACCAGCCATATGCTTCCTCCTTAGGGCCATGCAATTTTATACTTTTATTGGATTTACGGTTAGAAATTGATTTTTGATGATTGAACCGTACTTTTTAAGGGTCCTGTACGGTTAAGATTTGATTTTTAAAATTGGAACCGTACCTTTCCACGAGATTGTACGGTTAGAATTTGCTTTTTGAGATCAGAACCGTACTCTTCACAAATTTGCACGGTTGAAGATGATTTTTCCAGATTTTAACCGTAGCTGTGTAAGAATATGTACGGTTAAAATGGCAGATTTTAAGTCAGAACCGCACGCGCGCAGATATTGGCCACGGTGCGGTAAAAAGTTTGAAAAATCCCGGAAGCCAGAATGCTTCCGGGATAAACATACTTCGGTAAATATTAACGTTTGGGTAACCGAAAATGGCGGAAATACGGGGATTCAGCCAGGATTTGTTGCAGATGCGTTACAAACCGTAGAAGACTGAATGCGATTGAGGACACCTCTCTTATTACCCTCAAATGATATAAATTGTGTCTGCTTTTTATTTTCCGTAGTCTTCAACATATATCTTTAGATATATTGATTTATCATGGTTGCATAACTCTCATCACAATCTCCTTCTATATTTATTTGAGTCATAAACTTTTTATCAAGCAACAAAAAATATTCATTAATTAAAGCTTTTTCAAATCGAAATATGTACTCTAATAAAGAACTCTTATATAAATCTTCTTCAATACATATGGTAGAGATATTATTGTAACCTTCCTGTAACATTTTAGCAGATATAAATTCTGGCGTAAAAATTATTTCTGTGTTTTCATCAACAGCTTGTCTGCAATACTCAAAGTTAATACCATAGAATTCATTATAAATATTCCGTTCCATATTTTCTTTTTGCATTTTAACTAATGCTAATATCGTTGTATGAATTGCAAAACTTTTTTCCGCTTCTGTAACATTCATACCAGAAAACAATTTAAAACTTCTTTTATCTTTGTTAAACAAAGCTCTTAACAATAGCAGGCTCATTGCCTGTCCTACTATGCATGGAGACATTATTCTCTTTCGAGGCTCTTTAAAGTCGAAAGCAAAATTGGTTATATCATAGATAACATTGCATCCTGTATGGGCTGACATTCTAAATATATCATATAATTCAGTATAGAGATTTATTTTTTCATTTGAAGTTAAATATTTGTTTTCATAAATATTTTTATATATAATCTCAAAATAATTTCCGTTATAACAATAAAAGGTCAAGTACTTCAATCTATTCTTTTCTATGTAGGTATAATCATTCGACAAGGCAAAATGTTGTTGTAGCTCTATGCCGGTTATAACACTTGATAGTCCTTTCAAATAATTTCTCACTTCATGTTCATTGTTTAAATCCAATATTTTATTTGCCAAATCATCAAATATTTCATTCATTTTATCGTAGGAAACGAAAATATTGTGATAATTTACCCTGTTTAAAATCCATGAATAATATTGCAAAGCCCTCGTATGATTCTTGTGAAAAATGAGATTCTCCAATATTTCTATAAAATCATTGAATATACTCGGTGCATATGGCATATCTAAATGATATTCCTGAAATTGTTTTGGAATATTAAACAGTATTCTATCAATTAACATCTTATACATATTTAAGTTTTTAATATAGGAAATATTATTATCACAAATAAGCTTTAATGTTTCTTCCTTTAAATTAGTTAATAGTTTTGAATCATAATTCCTAGGCGGGATTTTATTAATAATTGTTTTTTCACATTCCCTATAATATTTTGCATATAATAAATTGTGATATCTTTTTGTTGTAACAAATATTGAACCAATTTTTGTAATCAAAAAAATAAGTATATACATCGCAAGAAAAAACAACAAGGATATAATATTTGCATTTTTTTCTTTTATTACCAAAACAATATTTATGATCATTGCAAAATATAGAACAAACATTGGAACGTAAAACTTAAATAGTTTTCCTCCAAATAATAGATCTGTTGCTTTTTCTCCTAAAACATGCTTATTTTCAATGCTTGATACCATAGACAAAATAGCTGTAGTTAGAAAAGTGCCCCCAATTTGTGCAACCACTAAATCTCTATATACATCCTGATATTTTACATCTAAAAGTTTTACAAAATGGCGTGAACTAAAATTAATATCAAGAACATCAAGAAACATCATCAAAAAAAGATATGCTATCATAAGTAGCATAATACTAATAGTGGTTTTCACTTTATACAATTTGGGAGTAATCAAATGTTCATTTAGTTTAAACCATTTCCCATAATCCCATTTTATTTTTTTTGCAAATCGATTTATTCTCTGTATATATTTCATTTTTAATTATTTCTTTCTGTACTAAATTAGTACCATATAGGACACATAAAAAGTTAATAAACCAAAATTTTACAATTCCAATACCTTATCCCGGCTTACCAAAAACATTTTTACTTTTTCTATATAATCTTCATATTTTTCACGGTTTTTCTTCATTTTTTTTACAGTACACTCCCATATAACCAGACACTTTATCCCTCGATTATATAACTCTTCCCGAACCTCACGATCCCTCTTAACATTAGCATCAAATTTTTTCTGCCAGAATTCTATTCTTGACTTTGGCATATAGGCATATTTACATCCTGAATGACGATGCCAGAAACACCCGTGAACAAATATCGCGGTATTGTATTTCCGCAGATAAATATCCGGGTGTCCTGGCACTTTATTTGTATTAAGACTGTATCTGTATCCCTGAGCAAACAGCTGCTTTCTGAACCACACTTCCGGTTTGGTATTTTTTGAATGAATAGCCGCCATATTCCTGCTGCGTTCTTCCGGACTTTTTATATCCATTTTACTTACCCTCAATCATTTTTACATATTCGACAAATCTGGATACCGTCCATATTCTGTCTCTGCGATCCTTGGGATATGTATTTATATAAGGCCTCGGCACAACCAAAATAACATTTTCCGTCTGCATTTCATCCATCTGTGCACCTGATATTCCCTGTTGCAAAGTACAGAGATACTTCGGTCTGTCCCTGAGTCGATCCGCTTCATTTAACACCTGTCTCCAGCGATCCTTACAGGTCGTTTTTGCCGCCAGAGAAATAAGACGTTCCGGCGAAAAATTAAAATCATGATATGCATCCTGCGATGGGAACAGAAAATCTGGTTTTTTGTTTCCTTCCGTTACAGCCTGCGAGGAATACTCAATTTCATTTCCATCGAAAATAGCAGACAGATGATGCTCCAGACTTTTCCCGGCACGGCTCTTTCTTCTGTTCAGCACCGCATTCGCCACTCTGACAAATTCATCCACAGATTGAAAACCTTTTGTAATAATCTCCCCATACCTGGCATATTCCAGAGCACGGAAAAGTGTGTATTCCATATTAGTCCAGCTGATAATTTTTTCATCTGGATTTGTAACTATATACTCTGCATGATCATATGCCTTTTCTTCTATCATTCTTGCAGCTGCCGACATAATCTCCGAAGATGGGAAATCCACATCCAGACCACTGATAAACTCCTGAATTGCCAGTTTCTCCTGTGTTTCTGCTGAAACTTTTCCTGTATCGATCAGACTGTTTGTTTCTGTAGGACTGATACCAAAAGTATCAAGAAATTCCTGTATTTCTTCATCTGTTTCCAGAAAATATCCACTGTAATCTGTATCAGTCTGCTTTGTAAAAACAAACAGAGCTCCTGTCTGTTCCGGTTTCAGGAAAGGGAATCCTCTGCCAAATCTGGTGATACGAAGTTCGTTTTTACTCTCGTAATATGTGAAACTGCTTTCCGTTTCAAAATCATCCTGCCATTTGATTTTTACTGTTCTTTTCGGAATACCTTCCTGTTCCAGTTCCTGACTGGTAAACAGCATTCTGACAGCTGATTTTGAAATCAGAATTCCCGACTGATGACCACCGGTTGCCCCCGTATCATTTGCAGAAAGGAACTTGCAGAATCCCATCTTACTGTTGAGCACGGAATTAATCGCCTGCCCTGCGTATCCCGTCGTCATTTAAATCACCATCCTTTTCAGTTCTTTCTGTTCTGAAGTTTCAAGCTCAGCGATCTCCTTTACAATAAGTTTCGCCACATTTTCCATCAACGGCACTACTACTGAATTTCCAAACTGCTTATAAGCCTGCGTATCAGATACCGGTATCTTAAAATCATCCGGAAATCCCTGCAGTCTCGCACATTCTCTCGGGGTCAGTCTTCTCGGATTTTTCCCTCGCTGGGCAATCAGTATTTCTGATCCGTCTTTGTAATACCTTGCGCTGATTGTTCTCGATACTCCGTTCAGTGGTGCAATTCCATATCCGAAACCATTTCCGGCTGCTTTATGTTTTGCAGCGTAATTCTGAAGATAAGTCCACAATTTATCGGAAAGAGTATACTTGTCATCCACCTTCTTCTCCAGGATATCTCTCATTACCGGTTTCGGATCTTTCGGAGTCAGATTGAATTCAAAATCAACTTCACTTCCGTACCGTTCTCTGTCAAATCCAACAATCACAATACGTTCCCTGTGCTGAGGAACATAATTCTGTCCATCCAGTACAGCATAAAATACACTGTAATTCAATTCATCCAGAGACTCCAGTATAACTTTGAAAGTTCTGCCTTTATCGTGACTGCAAAGATTTTTCACATTCTCCAGCATAAAGGCTTTCGGTCTCTTTTCCTTTAAGATCCGGCACACATCAAAAAAGAGAGTCCCCTGTGTTTTATCTTCGAATCCCGTTGCACGTCCCAGACTTTTTTTCTTTGAAACTCCGGCAATTGAAAAGGGCTGGCAGGGAAATCCTGCAACCAGAATATCATGATCTGGTATGGATGACGCCGGGACCTGGGTAATATCTCCTTCCGGCTGCTCGCCGAAATTTGCAAAATACGTCTGCTGGCTGTATTTATTCCACTCATTGGAATATACACAGTGCCCGCCGGCCCGTTCAAAAGCAATTCTCATTCCACCAATGCCCGCAAACAGATCTATAAATGTAAATCGTCTGTCTTTGACACTCTGCTGCTTTCTTCTCATATCTGTAACATAATAGGCAACTGCCTCACGCACACAGTCCTGCATTGTCTGATCAGTCATTGTGGAATATGTGTTCAGCTCATTGTATAACTCATCATCAATTCTTAAATGTACCTGTTTCATTCTCATCACTCCTGGGAAATATTCTGTACCTGATTTTTCCCTAATTATACTATCAGGCATTCTTAAAATCAAGTACTTTTTTCGAATGTATGTTCTTATTTTGTAAATATTTTTGTCCACATAAAAGGAGGACCGTAATATCAGTCCTCCGTCTAATTTACACATTGTCTGTTGCCGTTTCTTTTTTCTTTTCAGTCATATTCCTGATCATATCCATCATCAGCAGTATGCCCGCCTGCAGCCCTATTTCCGTATACACGCTGGCTGTCTCGCTGCTGAGTTCATTACACAGATCCAGCAGTTCGGACGTCGGATTTTTATCATACTTTCCCACAGCCTTTTCAAATCTCATATAAATCTCATCCAGCCGCTCCTCATAACTCCTGTCATCTTCATCCGGTCCCAGGCCAAACAGAAGATAATCCGCAACTCCCCTGATGGTTGCTCTCTCAAATATTTTATCTACGTTCATGTTCTGCCCATCCTTTCTCTATCGCGAAACATTTCTTTATTACGAAACATTATAATCTCAATACTGCATACAATCAAGATATATTTCTTTATTACGAATTTTCAGGAGTTGTACAGATATGCAGAAACTCAGACCGGATATGGATATTGGACATAATATCCAGCGATTAAGAAAAGCTTCAAACATGACGCAGGATCAGGTGATCGCCCGCCTTCAGCTCATGGGAATTGAAATATCCAAAAGCACCTATGCAAAAATTGAAACCAACCGGATGAACATTAAAGTCAGTGAGCTTGTTGCTCTCAGCAAGATTTTCAGCGCTGATATATCTGAATTTTTTAGCGGACTGGTGTAGACCATCTGACAATCCACCTGCCATTTATTGATCTGTCGACAGCTTCATTCCCGTTCACAGTCGATCAGTACAAATTCATATCAGTTTAGGAAAAGCAACCGTAGCTCTCCGGCATAAAACGGTTGCTTTTCCTGTGAACATTTTTTTACAGACAATCTCTGTCATATCCCCGTTTCTTTGTTCGCTGCCTCTTTTCCAGCTCCCTTTTCTTTTTATCCAGCTGCTCCAGTACACTTTGCCGCTCTGCCCTCTGTTCCGGCTTATTACTTCGGATCACCAGATACTGTTTTTCCGGAACACTTTTCTGATCCCATTCTTTCTGCCTGTTGCGGATTTCTTCCAGTTCCTTCGTTGCAGCTGCATATGCTTTTTTCACTGTCAGCGCATTTTCATATCCATGCAGTCCAGGTATTCCGGCGAGTGTAGCCTTCGCTTTTTTCAGTTCCTGCTGTTTTCCGGCAATCTTCTGATCCAGTTCCCGCTTTTCTTTTCCATGAAACCATTTCCCGTCAATATCCTTCCGTTCTTTCTCCAGTCGGATCAGAACTTTCTCGACAGCATAGATCCTCTGCTCTGCTTTCTTCATCTTCTGCAGAATGTTATCCAGCCTCATTACTTCTGCTTCCTGCTCTGCTGAAGATGGTCTTTTCCCTTTTGCAATCTCCGGCAGCGGCACCGGCGTCACATCAAATTTCAGGTCACGGCGAAATATTGGCTGTCCATTCTCGTCATATTCTGCATTCCGGAGTTCTTTGATATACTGGATAAAGCCTCGCAGCTTTCCAATCGCCTTTTGCAGGATTGTCCGGAAAATCTCCGGTTTCCACCCTGACCTTCGGATGGATTCTGCCACCGGATCTGTGATCTCTTTTTTCTTTGCAAAGCGCAGTTCCTCTTCGGTCACGCCTTCCACTACCGCCCGGTCTACCATGTTGTTCCACTCCTGCCGGAGATAATTATCGATCCGTATCTCCTCTGCTTTCGGATTATTTTTCCCGATCTTTCTGGTGGGAAGATACGGACTGTTCTTATCAAACACCTTCAGTTTCTCCGCCGGATCCTGCACCAGTTCATTGATCAGATCCGTATAGAAATATTTCATATCCTCTGTAAATTTTTTTGACTTGAATTCCGGATTCTTAGGCTGGAAGAAATGTTTTTCATAAACCTCCCCTTTTTTGATGATCCTGCAGCCGGAACGGATTTCTCCATTTTCATCCAGAATTTCTTTCTTCGTCCGGACATGTTTCCCTGTTTCATCGTAAAACATATTTCTTGAGGCGATCTTCTCCACCGGCTCATCATAAGCCTTTCTCTCTGAAAAAATAAGATGGATATGAAGATTGGTTTTCCGTTTATTGTGGTGAAGGGCGCTTGCCACAGCCACGCCGTACCGTTCCACAAATTTCGCAGTAAAATATTTCAGCAGCGTATCATGATCATAATGGATCAGGCCAGGCGGCAGCATGATGATCAGTTCCCTGGCCTCAATACATTTTCCTTCCGTTCCGCTTCTGGCAAAATCCGCCTGATTCTCCTTTGACAGATACTGCCAGAATTTCGGATCCGCGCTGGTATAGGCAGCATACAGATTTTCCTGCCGCTTTGGATCCGAGATATAACGTACCCTGCCCCGGACGTGAGGCAGCTTGACCGTCTGGATAAAACAATTCTTTTCATTTGCCATACATCTCCTTTCCGGCAGTGGTACGTCAGAAATGAACCGGTCTTTCGGTTCTGAGCCGCCCTGCGGGGCGTCCCGGCCCGACGCAGTCGCGAAATACACAGAGTGCAGATCTTCAGATCTGCGCGATGGGTGTATTTCGCTCTCAAGCGCCGAGGGCTTGGTTTCCGGCGTATCCGCCTGTTATTTTATGCCCGTATCCGGGCTGTTTCCTTTTCTCTGGTTTTTAACTTTCAAAGTTTTTTTCATCCTGTTTACAGGTTCTTGTTTACAGATTTCTCATTTTTTGTGTAAACAAACTTTTGTAAACAAAGCTCAAAACATTTTAAAAGTTATCTTTTATTCAAAGGGCAGCTCTGTATTTTCATCTATATTTATAAAGCCGTCCCCGTCTTTTTTCGGATGGATCCGTTTCCAGGAACGCTGAGTTCCAAGACTTCCCGGGAACCGGTGTGTCCCGTGTTTTTCCCATCCGATGATCTCATTATCCATCAGGTCGCCAATCTCTTTGGACTGCCATTTCGGCACCATCCCTTCATGGTGGAACACTTCCTGATAAATAATGGTAGAACATACATAGTCTTCCTCATAACGATCCAAGAACGCCTGGATCATGCCCGTCTGGGTATCTTCCGGCATAAACTCTTTCTGGAGTGCTTTCACATAATCTTCCATATCCGGCGAGAATGTGAGGGAAAAATCTCCGCTGCGGTAGATCTCCATGGCCTCCGCCCATGCCTGCAGGATGTATTCCCTGGACTCTTTCTCATTGCTGTAAATGGTCGTTTCCGCTTTTTCCGGGCATACTCTGACCGGTCCGAACCGGCGGTTTCCTGTCCTGTCAAAGGGCAGGAATGCAAGATCATTGGAAGTTCCGCAGAATACACACTGCCGGTACCGGTCTTCTGCCCGCCTCTCATAAGGGATCCGATAGGTGTCCTTCTGTCTGCTCAGGAATGATTTTGTTTCTTCAATACTCCTGGCATTGGCCACTGCGTTCATTTCTGACATTTCTACAATCCAGTGTCCCTGCAGATATTCATAAACCCGCTTATCATCCAGCCGTTTCACATCATCGGTAAACCACTCATCCCGGATCGCCAGATATTTGAAAAATGTAGATTTCCCGGTTCCCTGTCCACCTACCAGACAGAGCATGATATCATATTTCTTCCCCGGGTCATACAGACGGCTGATGGCAGCAAGCATATGCATTTTCATGATCTCACCGGAATATTCCGGATCAGACGCCCCGAAGAAATGGGTAAGCATGTTGCGGATCCTCGGCGTTCTGTCCCAGATCAGGCTTTCCAGCAGATCAATAATGGGATGGAAGCTGTTATCGTTTGCCACGATATCCACCGCCTTGGCAATCACCCTGTCACTGGTCAGTCCGTAATTCTTTTCCAGATAAAGGGACAGATTGTTCATATCCGTATCCGTCATCTGGACGCCCCGGCGTTTCCATGGAACCTTTTTCATAATGTCAATCTGGCAGGTCATTTCATTTCTGCAAATTGCTCCCTGCAGATACGGATCATGTTCCAGCGCATATTTACAGTTCTGGATGGACTGACGGATCTTTCCTTTCTCTGTCACGTCCAGGTTCTCCCGTATCTCCCCCTGGGTCAGCATTTCATCCTCTGCAATACGCTCTAATTTCCGCATGGACTCTTCGCTGATATCGTTCCATATGCTGCTCAATCTCCGCCACCTCCTTCCGTTTACAGATAAAGAATTCTGTAATTTCTTCTCCGCTTCCGGTCAGAAGAATATCCAGATAATCATTGATCTTCCTCTCGTTTTCCAACGCCTCCAGAAATTGTTCCTGCTCAAAGGCGTCCGGTTCCGATCCGTAGAACCGTTTCCAGAACCGGATCCATGACAGATAGTCGGTCAGGACTTTTACCGCATGCCGGTGCCAGTCTGTCATCTTCTTTTTAACAGAAACCGGATTCCTGTCTCTGTATTTTTTTCGTCCTTCCCGACACTTCTCTGCTGTTACCGGCAGCTGAAAATCTGCGATCAGTTTGCTGGCCGCTTCGTAAGGCAACAGACCGAACAGGCCGGCAGTCAGCCCGATCACATCTCCTTTTGCTCCGCAGGCAAAACAATAATAATTAGTATCAATTTTCATGCTGGGATGATGATCGTCATGAAACGGACAGCATGCCATCTGGTTCCTGCCGACCCGGATCCCGTACTGCTCCGCCGCCTGCCTTGCGGTAACGTATGATTTTACTTCCTGAAATATATTCACTTATAACCTCCTCTGCTGAAATTTTTCATTGTATCTCGCAGAGGTATTTGCTATACTTGAGTTGCTAGGTCAGAGTGTAGCAATACCTCTGGAGAATTTGCCCGTGCGATCATGCATGGGCTTTTTCTTTTGTCACATCCCGGAAGTATCCGGTTTCTTCCCAGACTTTACGGTCCGGGCAGTAATAACTGAATTCGCTGGCGTCCCCCACTTTCATCGCCACACCGAACTTGACGACACCCTGCTGGATGGCAAGCCTCACATAATGAGGATCTTTTCCCATTGCCCGGGCGATCTCTTTGATCGGAACATTTCTGCCTGTAAACGGCGGCAGCTCCACATACATTTTCTTTTCCATTATCTTCACCTCCTTCCGGATTCGATACCCGTATTTTTAGTGCACTTTTCCTCTTGCTATTTCCTTTCTATACACGTGAACCGCACTATTAGTTCGTATTTTATTATACGCATTAAAATTGCGTGCGTCAAGATGTTTTTCTAAAAACCCGCACTTGTAATTCGTATTTTAATGTGATAAGATGGACGAAAGAGAGGTGAATTCAATCATGAAACATGATACGAAACAGATCGGACTAAGAATCCGGACTGCCCGAAAGCAAAAAGGTATGAATCAGACGCAGCTGGCAGCCGCACTTGGCAAATCTCTCCGCACAATCCAGAAATACGAAAGCGGAGAGATTGAAGTATCGCTCGCCATGATCAACGAACTTGCCGGGGTATTGGACACCACTTCTACTTATCTGACCGGCTATGACACGCAGGAGAAGCCGCTGACCAATATGGCAGACGTCATGCAGTTTCTCTTCCAGCTGGATCAGATCCGGGAGCTCGGCTTCCGGATTGATGTGAAACGTCCGCCGGAACACGACCGCTGGGAGTGCTCCATTACCTTCAACGGCAAAGACCTGTCGTCCTCTGAAAATGCAGATATGTGTTTATTCCTGGAAGAATTCAGGGAAAACAGAGAGGAATATGCTGCATATGGCCATTCTGCCAGTTCCTATCAGGACTGGAAAGACAAGACACTGGCCTACTATGCAGCTGTCCCGTTATCCGAAACGGAAACGGAAGAACTGACAGAGGAAGAGCGCATCAGCCGCCGGAACGCCTTTTTAAAGGAGCAGTTCAGATCATAAGTCCTTCAAAAGAAAGGAGCAATGACTGAATGAAATTACCAAACGGCTACGGAAGTGTAGTGAAATTATCCGGAAAACGGAGAAAACCATATATGGTCCGCAAGACAACAGGATACCGGATCGATCCCGTAAAAGAAAAGAAGATTGCAGAATATATTATCATCGGCTATGCCCGGACGAAATCCGAAGGGCTGGAGATGCTGGCTGATTATAATCATAATCCTTATGATACGAAAGCCGCAAAAATGACTTTTTCCGAGGTGTACGAGGAATGGTCAAAGAAGAAATATCCGACCGTATCTGAAAGCAATGTAAAAGGATACACAGCCTCCTACAAGGCCTGTACCCTCCTTTACCACCGGGTTTTCAAAGACCTGAAGCTGGCGGATCTTCAGCAGGTGATCGATACCTGCGGCAAAAATTATCCGACACTGAAGAAAGTAAAGATCCTGTTTAACCAACTGTACGGATTTGCCCTGAAGAATGACATCTGCAACAAAGATTATTCCACCTACGTGGATATCGCACAGTACAAAGACCGGAACCCGAACAAACACAGCAGGAACAAATTTCCCAGGGAAGAGATCGACAGGATCTGGACCATGCAGGATGATAAATATTACCAGATTGTCCTCATGCTGCTCTATAACGGCACCCGGATTTCTGAATTCCTGTCCCTGAAAAAAGTAAATGTACACCTGGATGAGCAGTATTTTGATGTGATCGACAGCAAAACAGAAAACGGTATCCGGAAAGTGCCCATTGCCGACAAGCTGCTCCCGTTCTACCGGAACTGGTACAACTCCTGCCCGGAATGCGAATATCTTCTCCATACAGAAGACGGAAAACCGTTCAAGTACCGCAACTACTTTGACAGTTACTGGACACCCCTGATGGAGCAGATCGGTATCCAGCGGACACCGCACTGCACCCGCCATACCTGTATCTCCATGTTGTCAGAAGCTGGTGTGCAGGAAACGGTCATCAAGAAAATTGTGGGGCATTCCGGAGCCATGACACTGACTGAAAAGGTCTACACCCATCTGGATGTACGGATTCTGATTGACGCCATAAACAGGACACTTGAGTAAAGATATTTTTGTTGCAAACGTGTTACAAACGCGCTGCTAATCCGGTGATTTTCACCCGGTTTTCCCACGTTCCACCACGTTTCCAGGGCGAAAAGAAAAACCCCGGAAACGTGATGTTTCCAGGGTTTGCCTGCAATTTCAATAACTGTTCGATTATCTCTTGGGTAATCCCGATTAACGCTTGCTTAACGTTTGGAGAACTGCGGTGCTCTACGTGCAGCTTTGAGACCGTATTTCTTACGCTCTTTCATACGCGGATCACGTGTCAGGAAACCGGATTTCTTGAGAACCGGTCTGTAATCAGCGTCTGCCTGAAGGAGAGCTCTTGCGATACCGTGGCGGATCGCTCCTGCCTGTCCTGTGTATCCGCCGCCCTTAACATTTACCATAACGTCAAACTTGCCGTCTGTCTCTGTTGCAACGAGAGGCTGGCGAACGATAACCTTCAGTGTCTCCAGTCCGAGATACTCATCGATATCTCTCTTATTTATTGTGATCTTACCTGTTCCAGGTACCAGATATACTCTTGCGATAGATTTTTTTCTTCTTCCTGTTCCATAGTATTTTGATGTAGCCATTTCTTAATATCCTCCTTTCGACCTCTGATTAAAATTTCAGCTCTTCTGGTTTCTGAGCCTGATGTGCATGCTCTGCTCCAGCGTACACATGAAGTTTCTTAATCATGCTTCTTCCTAAAGGTCCCTTCGGGAGCATTCCCTTAACAGCCAGCTCAATCACTTTCTCCGGCTTCTTGTTCATCATCTCTGCCAGAGTAGTCTCTTTCATTCCGCCCACATACTCGGAATGGTTGTAGTAAATCTTCTGATTTAACTTCTTGCCTGTTACTTTTACATCTTTTGCGTTGATCACGATCACGTAATCACCTGTATCGATATGTGGTGTGAATTCCGGTTTATTCTTTCCTCTTAAAACCTTAGCTACTTCTGATGCTAAACGTCCTAATGTATAATCTGCAGCGTCAACTACATACCATTTTCTCTCGATCTTGTCTGGACTAGCCATATAAGTTTTCATTGGTTTACCTCCTGTGAATTGGTTCACTTACTATAGAAATAATATGAAATGTTATATTGAAAGCAGCCAGGTTCCGGGGCTTTGGTGCCTGCTGTTTCTCCTTTTGTCATACTGCATTATTATATTATACGCGCCCATGCGTGTCAACCGTTTTTTTAGGACTTTTTTTCTTTTTTCCCTGGCTTTCCGGCTCCCACATGGCCGGAGATACGCCTGCATGGCAAAAGCATTTTACATGCTTGTATCTGTATACATGATATCTTATAATATCTTCTGCCGGCAACACCCTTGCGCCGGAATTTTGCTTTTCATATACAATGGAGGAAACGCTTATGGCTAAACATATAGATCTTGTAAACGGGCCGGTGCTGCCTTCTCTTTCCAGATTAGCCCTCCCCATCATGGCAACATCCCTGATACAGATGGCCTACAATCTGACGGACATGCTCTGGATCGGAAGACTGGGGAGCAGCGCTGTGGCCTCGGTAGGGGCGGCCGGCATGTACATGTGGCTCTCCAACGGGCTGGCAACCCTGCCGAAAATGGGCGGGCAGGTCAACACAGGACACTCCCTGGGGGCAGGCAGGACAGAAGACAGCGCCTCATTTGCCGCTGCGGCCCTTTGGATGACCACAGCTTTTGGACTGCTGTTCGGCATCTGCTCCATCCTGTTTGCAGATCCGCTGATCGGTTTTTTTAATCTGAACAGTCCGCAGGTCATTCAGGACGCAAAGATCTATCTGCAGATCACCTGCGGCTGTGTCCTGTTCTCCTTTTTGAACCAGACATTTACAGGGATCTTCACGGCAGCGGGAAACAGCCGGAATTCCCTTACCGCCACCCTGACTGGCCTGATCATCAACATGGTGCTGGATCCGGTCCTGATCTTCGGAGCAGGTCCTTTCCCGGCCATGGGTGTTATGGGCGCTGCCATAGCCACCATTTTTGCCCAGTTCATTGTCACCACCGTGTTTGTAATCTTCGCGTTCAGGGACACCGTCGTATTCTGCCATGTCCGCCTTTTCCGCAATCCGGGGAAAAAATACTTCCTCCCGATCCTGCGCATCGGCTTTCCCACCTGCGTGCAGAACATGCTCTTCACAGGGATCTCCATGATGATCGCAAGAATGGTAGCCGGCTACGGGGACGCGGCAGTGGCTGTACAGAAAGTAGGTTCTCAGATTGAGTCCATCTCCTGGATGACAGCAGACGGCTTTGCCGCTGCTGTCAACTCCTTCCTGGCCCAGAACCACGGGGCAGGAAAGCCGGACCGCATCAGGAAGGGGTACAGAAGCGCCATGGGCGTTGTACTCATATGGGGCGTCCTCTGTACCGTCCTTCTGATCTTTTTCCCGGAGCCCATATTCCGCCTGTTTATCACAGAGCAGGATGTCATCCCCATGGGCGTGGACTACCTGGTGATCCTGGGTGTCTCCCAGCTCTTTATGAGCGTGGAGATCACCACGGCCGGAGCCTTTGCCGGACTTGGGAAGACGCTGCCGCCCTCCCTGTCCAGTACCATCCTCACCGCTGCCAGGATTCCCCTGGCCTGGGTCCTTGTGCAGACTCCGCTGGGTCTGAATGGCATATGGTGGAGCATCACCATCTCCAGTATTTTCAAGGGCATTGTCCTGTTCCTCTGGTTCCGCTCCTTCCTGGACAGAGAACTCGGGAAATTCACTTCCCCCGCCGGATATTCTTCATAAACGGACAAAAAGAGCCGGATGCAGACAGAAATCTATGCATTTCCTTCTGCCATCCAGCTCTTTTTTATGATAAATAGATAATTTTATCTATACTTACGCCTATTTTTATAGTAAAATAGACGAAACACGAGCAAACAAGAAAGTGAGGCAGATATTATGTGGGCTTACAACAGTATATTCTATCAGATCTATCCCATCGGATTCTGCGGCGCCCCGGTGCACAACGACGGCGAATGCGTCCCGCGGATCCGCAAACTCATGGACTGGAGCAAATATCTCGAGGACCTGGGTGTGGATTCCGTCCTGCTCAACCCGGTATTCGAGTCAGATAACCACGGCTACGACACAAGAGATTTTAAAACCATCGACTGCCGCCTGGGGACAAATGAGGATTTTGCCGAGGTCTGCAAAGATCTCCATGCACACAATGTAAAAATTGTCCTGGACGGCGTATTTAACCACGTAGGGAGAGGCTTCTGGGCCTTTAAAGACGTGCAGGAGAAAAAATGGGATTCCCCCTACAAGGACTGGTTTGTCATCATCTTTGACGGAAACAGCAGCTACAATGACGGTTTCTGGTACGAGGGCTGGGAGGGACATTTTGAGCTGGTCAAGCTGAACCTGAAGAACCCGGCTGTGGTGGACTACCTTCTGGAATGCGTGAAATTCTGGGTGGACACATTTGACATTGACGGGCTGAGGCTGGACGTGGCCTACAGCCTGGAACCGGATTTCATGCGCAGGCTTAGGGCCTTCACAGGCGGTCTGAAGGAAGACTTCGCCCTGATCGGGGAGGTGCTCTTCGGGGACTACAACCGGATCGTCAACGATGAGATGCTACACAGCTGCACCAACTACGAGTGCTACAAGGGCATTTACTCCAGCTTCAACTCCAGGAACATGTTTGAGATAGCCCATTCCCTGCAGAGGCAGTACGGCTCCGAGCAGTGGTGCCTGTACCGTGGCAAGCATCTTATGACCTTTGTGGACAATCACGACGTGACCCGGATCGCCAGCATCCTCACGGACAAAAATCATCTGCCCCTGACTTACGGGCTTTTAATGGGCATGCCGGGCATTCCCTGCATCTACTACGGAAGCGAGTGGGGAGAGCCGGGAGAGAAATCTCCACACAACGACTACGCCCTGCGGCCCTGCTTTGAGGAGCCAAAGCCCAATGAGCTGACAGATCTTATCAGGAAGCTGATACGCATCCGCCAGAAGAGCGACGCTCTGTGCAATGGCTCCTACCGCAATGTGGTTCTCACCAACCATCAGCTCATCTTTGAGCGGGCCACAGACAAGGAGCGTGTACTGGTAGCCATCAACGCATCCGCCGCCCCCTGGACCGCCAGCCACGGCGACTTAAACGGCACGTTCACAGAACTTCTTTCCGGCACAGAAATGAGCCTTGGGGGAAATCTGGAAATGCCGGCATACAGCATACAATATCTTGCGTTTTAATCACTTTTACACGGGAGGTACACATGAGCCAGCCAAAATATATTGTGATCGGCGCCGCCATCCTGGATATCCTGGCCCGGCCGGTGGATGCTTCAGTCTTTGAGACAGGTTCCCTGCCGGCCGGGACCATCACCATGCACACTGGCGGTGATGCCATGAACGAGGCCAGGGTGCTGGCTGATCTGGGGGCGGACATAAGTCTTGTCAGCAAGGTGGGGACTGACCCGGCAGGGGATCTGGTCCTCTCCGCCTGCAAAGATCTGCATGTGGACACCACTTATATCCGCCGAAATGCCGCCATTCCCACAGGGACAAACATTGTCCTTGTGGACCAGAAAGGGGAGCGCAGCTTTATCACCTGCCCGGACAGTACCCTGCGGAAATTCTTTCCGAAGGACGTGCCGGACGCTGCCCTGAAAGGCGGGGACATTCTCTCCTTTGCCAGCATCTTCGTCTCTCCCCACTTCGGGAACCGGGAGCTGGCAGACCTTTTCTCCCGGGCCAGGGAGGCCGGACTTACTGTCTGCGCGGACATGACAAAGAGAAAGAAAGGGGAGACCATCCAGGATATGCGGGAATGCCTTTCCTATCTGGACTACGTGTTTCCCAACTATGCGGAGGCAGCCCTCCTTACCGGGGAGAAGGACTTTGACCGGATCGGGGACGCTTTCCTCTCCTGTGGCACAGGGCACGTCGTCATCAAGGCAGGGGCAAAGGGCTGCTACGTGTGTACGGAGGGCCTCCGCTTCTGGTCCCCGGCTTACGAGCAGGCACGATGCATTGACACCACCGGCGCCGGAGACACCTTCACCGGCTGTTTCCTCTACGCCCTGGGACAGGGATTTTCCCTGGAGAACTGCGCCCGCTTCGCCAATGCAGGGGCTTCCCTGTGCATCGAACAGACAGGAGCCGTGGGGGCAGGCACAAATATACAAAAGATCATAAAAAGAGCAGGCCTTTAAAGGCAATGTCATTTAGTTAAGGCACTGAAATGATAACTCTCTTTTAGGCAGAACTT